>JBEKFB010000001.1:0-59588 GCA_050013535.1 Bryobacteraceae bacterium
CTTATGTCGGGGAACCGGCCCCGGCGGAACCGCACTATTGTCTAAGCCTCGTCTTATCAGGTGTGGAGCCCGGCAACGACACCCATCGGGAGACTGACTTCGAGGAGTCTCTCCACCCATCGCGCCACGGCGCGAATCACGTTGATTGTTTTCGTCCACATTTCTTTCACCTCCTTTCTATTCGGAATTGAAAAGCATCACTCAACCGTGCATCGCGCGCCGTGGCGTCGGGTTCGGGTCGCACCGCGGCCGCGCTGATGCCTCGCGTGCGGTCACGAGACCACGCTGGAAAAATTGTCAGAGAGAATGCGGAGAGCGAACGCTATCGAATCAGAAGCCGAAGCCGGCCAAAGACGGAGGCTCCGCTGACTCGGTATCGATGTGCTGTTCGCGCAACTGACCGCCACCGCCGTCAGACATGAATGGGCCTCCTTTCTTGTGGATTTCTGCCGAGGGCCGCTCAAGGCTCCCAACAACAGCGTATACCGGCCGGGGTATGCTTGTAAAGGCTTTTTTCTGTCAGGTTTTGTGGGAAGGTATCTTGAGGGTATCCTTATGGCACACACCGTCGAAGAGAAGAAACGGCTGCTGAACCGCGTCCGGCGAATTATGGGCCAGGTCGCGGCAATTGAGAAGAGTCTGGATCAGGAAGGCGAGTGCGCCGAGGTCCTTCACAACATCTCTGCCTGCCGTGGCGCGATGGATGCGTTGATGGCGGAGGTCATCGAGGGTCATATCAGGTTTCACATTCTTCCCGCCAGTGAACGCGTAACCGACGAGCAGTCTCGCGCCGCGGACGATCTGGTTACCGCTCTGCGCGCTTATCTCAAATAGCCTGCCGCTCATGCAAGCCACGGAGGAATCGCCGGGACGAATGGACGCTTCGGAGTCGCGCGACGCGCGCTTTGCCATGCGGCTGTCCCTGATCTTTGGTCTCGCCATGCTGATCGGCAAGACCGCGGCGTACTTCATGACGCATTCGGCTGCCATCTTCTCGGACGCGGCCGAGTCCGTGATCCACGTGGTAGCGGTGGGCTTTGCTGCATTCAGTCTCCGGCTTAGTGCGAAACCAGCTTCTTCTCACTTTCTGTACGGCTACGAGCGCATCACTTTCTTCTCCGCCGGCTTCGAAGGAGCAATGATCGTGATGGCCGCCATCGCAATTCTCTTTGAGTCGATCTGGCAGTGGATTAGCGGGCTGCGTCTGGAGCGCCTGGGAACAGGCGTATCACTGATTCTAATGGCTGGAATTCTGAATGCCGGTCTCGGTTACTATCTTCTGCGCGTCGGCCGCCGCACGAATTCGATCATCCTCGAAGCTAATGGCAAACACGTCCTGACCGATAGCTGGACAAGTTTTGGCGTGGTGGCAGGACTGGGGTTGGTGCTCCTGACCCATTGGAAACCGTTTGATCCGCTTTGATCCGCTTGTGGCCATTGTTGTCGCCGTGAATATCCTATGGTCGGGAGGGCATCTGGTATGGCGTTCGGCCATCGGGCTTCTGGATTATTCCGATCCGAAGGCCGGCCGAAGAATTCGGGACAAGCTGGATTCAATTTGCGCGGAATTGGCGATTGAATACCATGGCGTACGCTTTCGAACCACCGGACGCCGTCAGATCATTGAAGTGCACTTGCTGTTCCCGCGTTTGACAACCGTCAGCGAAGCCCACCGCCTTGCCACAGTTCTGGAGGAACGCCTTTCGGCAGAGGTGGGGATGCCTGCTGAAGTCATCACTCACCTGGAGTGCCTGGAAGACCATGCCGAGGTCCACCGCGAACAACACTACACCGGCAAACCTGAGTAGGCGTCGCTACGCGCAGACGGCCCGCTCAGCGGCGGCTGTGTTGGAACGCGTTGCGCTGAGCTGGTCGGCCACTCTGGCCAGCAACGCCTGCGGTGCGAAGGGACGGGTCAGAAAGCCCGAGCAAACGTCGGTGGCACTGTAGCATTCGTCGGCATCGTCGGCGGTTCCGGCAATCATGAGGACCGAAAGGAACGGCGACTGACGGCGAATCCTGCGTGCCAGTTCAGTTCCGGACATTCCCGGGAGACCGGCATCCGCGATCATGAGATCGATGCCGTTGCGCCAGCATTGGTAGAGCTCAAACGCGGCCGAACTAGTGGCGGCTTCCAGCACGCGATAACCTTGCTCGGTCAGCGTCACCGCCATGAAACGGCGCACCGCAGCTTCGTGTTCCACAAGAAGCACAGTACCCGTAGCCGTGTGCAGTCGCGCAAGCTGATTGGCCGAGTGCGCGGTGCGGCTGCGCATGCAATCCCGCTCTTCCAACGTCTTCATTCTTGCCAGCAGAGTGGTGCGCTTGATGTGCAGCAGGTCGGCCGCGCGGGCTTTATTGCCCCCCGAATGCGTCAGCGCCTGATCCAGAAGCGATTTCTCGAAATCACTCACTACTTCATCGAAATCGAGGCCTTCTTCGGGGACGGTGATCCACGGCCGCTTGGGCTCGGGACGCTCCCGGCCGGATGCGGCGACGGGGAAGTCGCTTGGATAGAGAATGCGGCGATCGCCGCTGAACGCCACAGCCATCTCGACGGCGTGCTCGAGTTGCCGCACGTTGCCCGGCCAGTCGATAGCTGACAGGCGATCCATTGTTTCCGGGCTGATCTGTTTTTCGGCGAGGCTTTCAGCGCGGCAGGTCTTGCCAACGAAATGTTGCAGCAGCAGCGGGATGTCCTCGCGCCGGTCGCGCAGTGCGGGCAGGCGGACGGGAACTACGTTCAATCGATAAAAAAGGTCTTCGCGGAAACGATGCTCGCGCACGGCCTGCTCGAGATCCATGTTGGACGCGGCGATGATCCGCACATCCACGCGCACCGTCTCTGAACTGCCCACGCGCTGAAACTCCTGCTCCTGCAGAACCCGCAGCAGCTTGGACTGCACACCGAGCGGCAAATCGCCAATCTCATCGAGAAACAGGGTGCCATGGTTGGCCTGCTCGAAACGGCCGACGCGGCTGGTATGAGCGCCCGTGAACGCACCGCGAGTGTGACCGAACAATTCGGCTTCAATCAGGTTAGCGGGCAGGGCGGAACAATTCACGGCAACCATGGGGAGGTGAGAACGATTGCCCGCCATGTGGATGGCCCGGGCGACCACCTCTTTTCCAGTTCCCGTTTCGCCCGAGATCAGAATGGTGCAACGCCGCGCGGCCACCAGGCGGATGGCATCGCAGATTTGCTGCATTGTACGGCTCTCACCCACCAGCAGCCGGCGCCATGGCTCGGCTTCCTCGGCGCCTTGAGTCTTCACCTGCCGCGAGCGGCCACGGTCCAGCGCCGACGCGATCACCGCTTCCAACCGGTCAAGATCGAGATCGCCAAGGAGAACGTAGAACGCCCCCATGCGCGTCAGCCGAATGGCATCGTCCACGGTGCCGGATGGATCGTGAACGATCAGCGGCAAACCGGGGTCGCTGCGCAACAATTCATAGAGCGCTTCTTCAGGGACGCAATCGGCGCAGGGCAACTGAAGCACGGCGGCTGTCATTGACGACTCTCCGGCGCGTTCCACCGCATCCCAGATGCTGCCCGCCGCGACAATTCCGTACTCGCGAAGCGCGCTTCCCGCTCGCAGCGCCTCCGCCTCATCACCGATCCAAAGCACTCTGGAAGCCACGTTTTCCCTTCCTCGCCTGCTGTCAACAAAGTGACGATGTTGCTATGAAAGTCGAGTGTAAGCGGGACCGGTGGACAAGTCTACGAATCTTGTGTGGGGAGGGAAATCCCCATATGGAGGGAGACGTATAGTACAGCGCTCAGGTCTGCCTGGAGCAGAGCGGCGTCGAACCAGGTGGCTCGCCGCATAAAGTATTCGGCGTTATCTGCCGAGAGAGGCAGATCGAATCCAACCTGTCCGGCCCTGGCCGTTCACCTCAATGTGCGTCAGCTTGCCCCGAACTTCGAGCACCCTAACTTTCGCGCCTCGTTCCACGGAAGTCAGCGCGCCGGCCTGAATCATCTCTTTCAGCCGGGAATCTCCGCCGGCGAACTCGCCGCCCCAGGTCTCGAAGGCCTGATCGTCGCGCAGCATCGGCAGACTCTTCTGGCGGCCGATGACGATGACCGAGGTTGCCGAAACGCTTCGATCAGCCTCGCCATAGTCCATATCGCGAGCGGGGCTGAGCATTCGAGTCATTTTGGGTAGCTCAGGCGTTTTTGCGGCGTCCTCGGTGGTTTGCCCAGGAAGGGTTAGCGCCTTGGTTACTTTGCTGGCGGCGCGGACCGAGGAAGCGGATGTCAGTACCGACTGCGCTGGTTGTGCTGGTGAGGCCGGCCTTGCCGTCTCATTGTGAATCGCGGCGACGGGTGGAAGTGGAGGCATAACCGGCGGCAACGCCCTTGCGATGATCCGGCTTTTCGGGTGTTGCGGCGCCAGCATGGGGGAAGTCATGGCCGATGCGTGAGCGGTGTGAACGGTCAGGCGGAACTGCTCAACCGCCGCCGAGAGTGAGATCAGCGTAAGGCCGGCGAGAACGCAAACCGAAACCCGTTCCGCCGCTATGGTTACGGGGACCGGGCATCTCAGGTCGATTCTAATCAAAGTTCGCACCTCGCGTGATTCTCTCCCCCGCCGAAGCTTTGACGGGCCGCACGGGGGGCGTCAGGAAGCGAACGGCGGCGTTGGCCGGAGCGCCCCTGCCGACGATTCTTCCGGCCACTTCTCGGACCCCGCGCAAACCACTGAAACAACAGGTGAAGAAGCTCCTCTGTATGTCCGGCACGGAGGTTTGTCGCGCTGAATTCATCATCGTGGCCGATCGCCTCGCCATAGTACATCGCAATTGCGGTACCGGTTTAGCCGCAGCGAAATTGTAATTTCCTTCTAAAAACGCCCCGGCCTCCGCGATACAGACCAAGAGGAAAACTGCTCGCCATGATGCGTGTCCTGTTAGTTGTCTTGTGTTCGTGCCTGGTGTGCGGCACGGCCTGCGCCCAGGAAGTGCGGTTGACGGACGCGGAGGCCAAGAAACTGGTGAAGTCGCGAACTAATCCCGAGTACCCGCCTCTGGCCAGACAGATGCGAGTGAGCGGCGAGGTCCGGCTTGATGTGTATCTGAATGAGGACGGTTCACTCGACAAGGTCCATGTCGTCAGCGGTAACGCGTTGCTCGCTAGTGCCGCGCAGAATGCAGTAAAGCAGTGGAAGTTTGGCGCTCCCACTGTGGACGACAAGCCAGTAAGGGCGGTCGCCAGCTACTCGTTCACCTTCGGACTCTGATCGTTCGCCGCGAGGCGCTTTTGTGCGCTCCAGCGGTTCAGAAACGCTTCCTGCGCGAACGTCTCCGTTTCCCGTCCGGCTTCGTAGCGCCATTCGGACGCCCGGCGGTCTCTCAGTCTTGCCAGTAGCTGATGTCGCCGCTCAGCCTCAAGCACCGCCTGCCGCTGCTTCTCGATTCGTTCGGCCTGTTGCGCCTTGCGCTGGTTGAGTTCAATTCCTCTCTGTTCGACGCGCAGGCGAAACGCCGCGAGGCTTTGGAAATCGGTGGAGACGATTTCGCGCTGCTCGCGAACGATCTGTTCGGCGGCAGCGCCTTCGGCCTTCGTCCGTTCGATGGCGAAAAGAATGCGTTGCTGCTCGGCGAAGAGCTGCTGCAGTTTCGCCTCCTCGTGCTCGAGCATTGTTGCCCGCCAGCTGAGCACGCTGTCGAGGGGGAAGTGGAATCGCTTCATGGCGCGGTTCGCTTCAGCGCGCTAGGGCAGCATCTGCGCGAGTTCGCGGAGGCCGGTGAGCGTGTCTTCGAAAGTGGATTTCTCGCGTGAATCCTGGCGCAGAAAGCCGAGCATGCGATCGCGAGCCTTGATGCTGGCGTCCAGTTTGGTGTTGGTTCCCGAAACATAAGCGCCGAGTTGGATCAGATCTTCGGAATGCTGATAAGTGGCCATGGCTGCGCGGACCTTTTGCGCATAGGCAAGCTGCTCGGGTGTCGCCACCTGCTGGGTGACGCGAGAGACGGATGAGAGAACGTCAATTGCCGGATAATGCCCGGCCGACCCCAGTTGCCGTGAAAGAACAATGTGGCCGTCCAGCAAGCCGCGAACGGCATCGCAGATCGGTTCGTTGAAATCGTCGCCCTCCACCAGAACAGTGAAGAAGCCGGTGATGGAGCCTTTGGGAAACGCGCCGGCGCGCTCGAAGAGCTTCGGCATCAGATTGAAGACCGATGGCGTGTAGCCCTTCTGGCTGGGAGGTTCGCCGGCGGCCAGCCCAATCTCTCGCTGGGCCATGGCCAGGCGCGTGACGGAATCCATCACGAAGAGCACGCTGGCGCCCTGATCGCGGAAGTATTCGGCCACCGAAAGAGCAACGTGACAAGCTCGCACGCGCAGGGGCGCGGGCCGGTCTGAAGTGGCTACGATCACGACTGAGCGCTTACGGCCTTCCTCTCCCAGTTCGTTCTCGATGAATCCGCGCACTTCCCGGTTGCGCTCGCCGATGAGTGCGATCACGGTCACGTCGGCGGAATTCCCGCGCGCCATTGCACCCAGCAAAGTGCTCTTGCCAACACCGCTTCCGCCAAACAGGCCGACCCTCTGTCCAAGCCCGCACGGCAGAAGGCTGTCGATCGCGCGAATCCCGGTGATCAGAGGTTGGCGAATGTGCGAACGGGTGAGCGGGCTTGGCGGTGTCGCGTACAGGTTGTACCAGGAAGCCGGGTTGATGCGGGGACCGCCGTCCATGGGTAGTCCAAAGCCATCAATCACGCGTCCGAGCAAATCCGGACCAACCGCGACGCGAGCGTCCTCCAGGCGGGCGACAATGCGGTCGCCCAGCTGGAGACCATCCGTTTCCTCCAGCGGAATCGAAAGCACGTGTCCATTTCGGAAGCCCACCACCTGGGTACGAATCCGCTTGCCGGACGAAGCCAGGATCTCGCAAAAGCTGCCGATTGGCGCGGCCGGACCGCGCGATTCGATCAGCAGGCCGACCAGCTCGGTGACCACGCCGCTCCAGCGCAGCAGATCCATGCCATTGAGCCCGGCGATGTATCCATCAAGGTCGACGCGTTCGGAGGAAGTGGCGGTCATGAGTTCATCTTGTCGGCGAAGCCGCGCTCGATCTCACGTAACTGGCTTTCGACGGAGGCATCCAGTTCGCCGAGAGAAGTCTCGAAAACAGCGTCACCGCAATTCAGCGATGGGTCGCCAACCACTTCCAGCGCGGGCGCGCGGCCAGCGTCCTCCAGACAGGAGCGCACCGGACCGATGTGGCTGGGATGAACGCGCAGCCGGTCGACTTCGCGGTTCTGCAACCGGTCGAGCGCGGAGCGCACGATTCCCTGCATTGCGTCGGGATCGACCGCGAGTTCGCGGTGCATCACTCGTTTGGCGATGGCCAGGGCAAGCTTTACCAGATCGGCTTCGGCCTGCCGCCGGACGCGATCGCGCAGGTTCGATAAGTCCGCGGCCGCGCGAACCAGACGCTCCACAACAGGTTTCAGCTCGGCCGCGGCTTCTTCTCGCCCCTTGTGCGAGCCTTCCTGAAGCCCGGCGTCGCGAGCCTGCTGCACGCGAATCTGCAGGTTGCGTTCCAGATCGGCCGCCTGGCGCTGCAGCGCGGCGGAATCGGCATTGCCGGTTCTCGCGGAGCCGGTTGCGCGAGCCCCGCCTCCGGCGGGCCGCCAAACCATCGGCTCGACGGCTTCCTGCGCCTTCTCGCCAACCAGCACTCTACATAACATATTGTTCGCCCACAGCGCCCTTTAGACTCAGTACGCCTTCGCTTTCGAGCTGCCGCACCACCGAGATGATTTGCTGCTGCGCGGCGTCCACCTCGCGAATCTTCATGGGACCGAGCGCGTCGATATCTTCCTTCAGCATTTCCGCGCCACGCTGGGACATGGCGCTGAACATGTGATTGCGCAGTTGCTCGCTCGTTCCCTTGAGCGCCGCGGTCAGTATCTTGCGGTCGACGCGCGAAAGCACTTCCTTGATGCCCACGCCGTCGATAAGCAACAGATCGTCAAAGACGAACATGAGCTGCCGGATGGTCTCGAAGAGATTCGTGTCCTGTTGTTCGATGTCGGCCAGAATGTCCTTGCTGGTGCCGGAATCCAGCCGATTGAACATCTCCGATACCGCGCGCACGCCACCATACGATTCACGGCTGAAATCGCCGAGAGCCTTCAGCTTCGATCCGATTACGCTGGCGATCTTGTGAATGATCTCCGGCGAAATCTGGTCAAGGTTAGCCATGCGGATGGCCACGTCGGACCGGATTTTCTGCGGCAGCGAGACCAATAGTGACGCGGCCTGCGTTGGGTTCAGGTGAGAGAGCACCAAGGCGACCGTCTGCGGGTGTTCGTTGTGGATGAATTTGGCAAGCTGCTGCGGATCGGCGCGCTGCAGGGCGTCAAAGCTGGCTACGTCGCTGCCGAGCGCCTTGGACAGGCGGTCCATGAGCCGCTTTGTCGTTTCCGGACCGAAGGCCGTCATCAACATTTTCTTGGCATAATCCATGCCGCCCTTGACGATGAACTCCTGCGCCAGCGTCATCTGATAGAACTCTTCGAGGATGTTGTCGGCCTGCTCGGAGTTGATGTTGGTGATGCGGGCCACCTCCTGGGTGACTACGTTCACCTCGTCTTCGCTGAGGTGCTTGAGGATTTCGGCGCTCGATTCCTCGCCGAGGGTGACCATAAACACGGCGGCTTTCTGACAGCCCTTCAGTTTTACGGCCTGGTTAGTGTTGACGATCATCTGGTTTACGCGGCTATTGCCGCATGTCCTGTCATTTCGCGTCTTCCTCGAGCCAGCCGCGCAGAACGCTGGCCGCCAGCCCGGCGTCGGTCTTTACGCTGTCCTTGAGATGCTGGCGCAGCACCTCCACCTTCTTGGTGGTCACCGGAGGCAGGCGCAGCTTTTCCTGCATCTCCGCGAGGAACCTCTGTTTCTGGTCCGTCTGCGACTTGAGCTGCAACTGGACGGATTCCTCGGCGGCCTTGCTGATCTGGTCGCGTTCCGCCGCGAGTTCCTCGGGCGTCACCAGGCCCGCGGAAGGAGCTGCGATGGCGTGTTCTGCGGCAACCTCCACAGCTTTTTTCGGACCGCCTCTGCGGAACAACAACACCGGCACTAGTATAAGGAGCAAAACCGCGACTGCGGCGCCAATGAGTATCCGGCGATCGATGGCAATTGTATCCATCAAGGTTTTGGGCTTGCCGGACATGGGCTCGGCTGTCAGCGGCTGCTCCGATTCCAGCGTTTGCTCGAAGGGCAGGCTCTCGATCACCAGTTGATCGCCGCGATCGGCCGACAAGCCGATCGCTCCCGCCACCAGATCGTGGATGGCCTTCAGTTTTTCCGGAGTGGGCGGCACCATCACCTTGGATTTGCCTTGCCAGCGCACGTCCTGATCGAGCAACAACGATGCCGAAATACGCTTGACAGTGCCCTCGGGAAGCCTGGTATGGCGAACCATCCGTGAGGACTGATACGTAACGCTCTCAGTTCGCCGCGCGACGCTGGATCCGGAGGACCCGGGCCGCGACGCCGGACGCGGAAGATTCGAAGCCGTGCCGGGAATGCCGTTGCTCTGCCCGCCACCCGCAACATCCTCGGTCTTTTGAGAGCTGAGCATCACCGAGTGCGTCGGATCGAAAATCTCATCGCTTTGCTCGCCGCTGGTGAAATCGCAATCCACCGAAACACCCGCGCGGAACTTCCCTTCTCCCAGCAGCGGTTCGAGCGTGGAGTTCATCTTGGCAAGCAGATCTTTTTCGACCTGCTGGCGGTATTCCAGAGCGCCTTCGGAGTTGTCGCCGCCGCCATCGACGGAAGGCTTGTGCGGACGGTTGAGCAGGTTGCCGCTCATGTCCAGCACGGAGACGGCATCCGGTGTGAGCCCCTCGACAGCGCTGGCCACAAGATTGGTGACGGCTTGCACATTCTGCGGGCTCAGATGCGCGCCCAAACGAAGATGCACCAGGACACTCGCCTTGGCGGGCTCGCGGGATTCGAGAAACACCGAGTCACGCGGGAATGTTACGTGGACGCGGGCATCCTGCACTTCGTTCAGAGACCGGATAGACCGCTCCAGTTCTCCCTCGAGAGCTCGCCGGTAGTTGACGTGTTCGGTGAAATCGGTGATGCCGAGGTTGCTCTTGTCAAATAGCTCAAAACCGATACGCCCCGTCTTCGGCAGACCAGCTCCAGCCATTTCGAGCCGCAGCTCATCCAGACGCGCCTCGGGAACCAGCACGGTTGCGCCGTTGTCACTCAGGCGATATTCGGCGCTCGATTCCTTTAGCTTTTGAACGATGTTCGACGCGTCCTCGGGAGCCATGCCGGTGAACAACGGCCGGAAATCGCTCTCGTGCTTCCAGTGCACTAACGCAGTGATGAGCGCTACCGCGGCGATGGCCGCGATCACGATGGTAACGCGCTGTTTAAGGTTGAGCGCCGTTACGAGCTTTCTGAATTGCTCCATGGCTGTGCGTCAGAGGTCAGACCTGCATGCGCATGATTTCCTGATATGCCGAGACAACTTTGTTGCGAATCTGCATGAACATGTCGAATTGCAGGTCGGCGCGCTGCGTGGCCAGAATAGTGGAGTGAATCTCGTCAGTTTCACCGGAGAGGAAACTCTGCACCGCGGCGTCGGCATTGTTTTGCGCCGACGACACGTTCTGGATGGCGGAATTCAGAAGCGACTGAAACTCGCCGCCGTTCTGCTGCGACGTGACAGAATCGACCTTGGGCGCCTGGATGGCGGGCGTGGCGGAGACTGCCGCGATAGGAGTCATATTCTCACCTGAGCAGGTCGATGGACCTCTGGATCATGTCCTTGACGGCGCCCATGGCCGCCACATTGGCCTCATAACCACGCGATGCGCCGAGCAAATCCACCATGTCCTCGGCCGGATTCACATTTGGATAGGCGACGAATCCATCCTTGTCCGCGTCGGGATGTCCCGGCATGTAGCGCCGCTCGGGCGGCCGGCTGTCGGTAACCACCTGGCCCACCGTTACGCCGTTGGCTTCTCCTTCGAGCGCCGATTGAAACACCGAGGAAAACGGAGACGAGGTGGCCGATGACTCGAAAACCACATCCCGGCGCTGGTATGGGCCTCCCTCGGCCGTGCGCGTTGTATCCGCGTTGGCGAGGTTCTCGACCAGGATTTCTGCGCGCTGCCGCTGCGCGGCCATCCCGGATGCGCTCACTGAAAGGGTGGAAAAGAGACTCATGAGGACGATGAGCCTCCACCGTCGATGGCCATGCGCAGTGTCTTGATCTGCCCGCGCATCAGGTTCGACGCAATGTTGAAGCGAAGATCGTTTTCCGCGAGCAGGCGCGCTTCGCGGTCCAGGCTCACATTGTTGCCGTCGTTCTTGACGGTGAGCCCTTCCACCTCGGTAATGTTGGGGGTGACCGTGGTCGCCCCTCCTTCGAGCGCGTTGCGGAACTCCGCCTGAAAATCGATGTCCTTGGTTTTGTAACCGGGTGTATCGGCGTTAGCGATGTTTGCGGCCACGAGTTTCTGACGGTCCGCGAGAAGCGTCATATAGTTTTCCAGGCTGCCAGCGACGCCATCGAGCATGACAATCTGCCACGGTGCAAAGCGGCTGCCAGCACAAACCGTTGCAAACAGGCGCGTTCGAACGCGAGATTCGTCAACATTCGGACAGCAGGGCTGGACTGCGCCAGGGTAATGACAGGGGCTTGAAGGCGGTAGGCATTGCCAGGTCTCAGCCGCCTAAAGCTTAAGCCTTATCCCGTCGATCCATTGACTTAGCGGAATCCTGCCATGAAGACCAACGCGCTCGCGAACATGCCAGCTTTCCCTCCCGTTGCGGCGAAGCTGCTGCGGGTAGCGGCGGACGAGAACGCGGCAGTCGCCGATCTCGTGTACCTGCTGCGCGCCGACCCGGTTCTTTCGGCCGAGATTATCCGTTACGTCAATTCGCCGATGTTCGCCTTCTCACACGAAATCCGCACCTTGGATCAGGCGGCGCCGCTCTTGGGAGTTCGTAAGATCCGCTCCCTGGCGCTCGCTTCCATTGGCCGGACCTACATCCGCGCGGTTCTCATGATGGACGAATTGCGCGGCCTCTGGCGGTGCACGCTCGCCTGCGCGCTTTTATCGGAAATGCTGGCGCGCTTCTACGCCGTGCCCGAGGACATCGCATACTCCGCTGGTCTACTGCACGATATCGGCCGGCTGGGCCTGATGGTCACGTTTCCTTCCGAATACGCCAGCCTGCTGCAGAGCGCCGCCGCGAAACTGGAAGCGAACGAGCCATTCGATCTTTGTGAGTACGAGGTCAGCCTGTTCGGTTTGGACCGGTTCGCGGCCGGCGAGTGGCTGGCCAAAGAATGGAACCTGCCTGAGGAAATCAGCGCGGTCACCGGAAAGTTCCCGGAACCGAAAGACGAGAGCGATCTGGACTTGCCGGGCGTTGTGCGGATAGCGTGCCAACTGGCTCGCAGCATCGGGTTCTCGGTGTTAAAGAATCCGCACGCCCCTTCTTACCGCGAGATCCTGGATGAGTTGCCCCTGAACGTCGCCGCTTCGTTCCCTTCCGAAGCCGAAGACCTGCGCGCGCGGCTTGAAGAGGAGATCGCGACTCTCGATCAGGACCCGTCCCAGGAGGAACGCGGGCCGCAGATGCAGGAGTTGCTCGAAATCGACCAAAGCCCGGCCCAGGCGGCTAGCTCCGGAGGCGATTTCGGGGAAAGGGTGGGGGCAAAGCGCGGACTTTGGCCACTGGCGTTCGCTGGGGTGCTGCTGCTGTTAGTCGTGCTGGTTTGGATTCGGGTAGCGGGCTGATGCCCACTTGCTCTCGAGCCGCGGCGTTTACGGAGGAGCTTCAGCGAAACGTTCCGAGTAATTACTAGACTTCCACACGCCACGTGCGTGTCTGCGTGGGAGCCTCCTGGTAGCCCAGAGTGCGATTGGCCTCGCGAAGACTGGCTCCCGCGTGCGCACGCAGAGAGCGGGCCAGATGAAGCATGGATCGTGTTGCCCGGAGCGCCTCGGTCAGCAGAACTTCCCGCTCCAGTGGCGAGCCCGCCGCCGCGACGCTGGTGACCACTTCGCTCTGAAAAGCGGCGAGAAGCCCCTGCGCTCCCTCCACATCGCCGGAGGCGATCGCCTCGGCTAGCTTCTGCGCGGTCTTAGTATCCGAGCTGGGCATCGGCATTCTGCGTCTGGAACATCATCTGAAAGTAGTTGGCCTGCTGCTCGAGTGAGGCAATGGAGGCATCGGCTGCGGAGAGTTGCGCCTGTAATGTCTGCTGCAACTGGGTGACCTGACTCTGGTCGTTGGTAATCTGAGTTCCGATGTTGTTTATCTCGGTCGATATACTCTGTGTCGCCTGCGGAAGCAGGCCGCTGAGGGGATCGGTAATGCCGGTGAGGATGTTGTTGGCCGCGCCCAGAAAACCGGTACTGCCGGATATCGATCCGAGGAAATTCAGAACATCCGTCATATTCGAGCCGGCGGCCTGGTCGAACGTGGACGCGTTGAAATCCAGATTGCCGTTCTGATCGAAGGTGAGCCCGACATTTGCCAGCGAGGCGACGCTGCCCGTGGACCCCGAGTAGCCACCAAGACTATTCAGGGCTTCGGTGAGGCTGAAAATGCTGCCATCGCCCGTGAGGGCGCCACCGTTCTGGCCGCGGTTCTTGTCCACTTCCGCCAGCGCGGCATTGTAAGCGTTGGCAAAGTTCGACAGCGCGTTGGCGATACTGTCGCCATTTTGCGAAACCGTAATCGTAGTGTCGCCGGTTCCCAGCACGTTCACGGTCAACCCGGGTGAGAGCGTCAGACTTTGCGACGAGGAATTCACCGACGGCTCCCCATTCACCGAATACGCCACGTAAGAACCACCGGTGCCCAACTGGGTCAGCATATCCGCGTTGCTGTTTCCGTTGTCTTCCAGTTGCACCGTGTCGGGCGCGAAATCCAGACTCTGCACGGACAACCGGTAATCCGGCGACGACGAGCTGCCGACGTTCACCACCGTGGCCTGCACATTCGCGCCGCTGGAGTTGATGGCGTTGGCGAGACCGTCCAGCGTGCCCGCGGAGTCGGTGATGTTGTAGGTGTTCGAGTTGACTGCCAGGGTGAACGAAGTGCTTGTGCTGAGATTGCTCTGCGTGGGGTCGGTAACCAGCAGGAGGCCGTTGTCATTGCTGAGGGTATTGGTGTTCGCGCCGGTGTTGGTTACGTCGAGGGAATAGGTGCCCGCCAAAACGCCCGAGCCCACGGAAGCCGAGGCTACTTTGGTATTGCTGATGGTGGCGCCGTAGGAACTGGAACCGGTAGCGCTGTCGATGGAACTCAGGGCCGTACTTAGCGCCGTGAAGTCGCTCGAGAGCGTACCGAATTCGCTCTGCTGGCCCTGCAACGTGGTTTGCTCGGTTTGCAGGTTGTCCATCGGTATGGACGCAATGTTCACCGAGTTCTGCAGTTGCTGCGCCAGGCTGGATGAAAAAAGGCTGCTGCCCGTGAAGCTGCCCGCCGATGTTCCGGAAGTGCTCATGTCTCAACCCTCGAAACCCGACCCCTCGAAACCTCAATCTTCGTTACGAGAAATCGCGGCCGGGACCTTCGTTGAAGATGCCGGCCGCGTTCTTATACGCCTCTTAGAAGATCGGCCGCATGGGCCGAATCCTATAGGGGTTACTGGAGCAGCTTCAGGATCGCTTCGGGCGAGGAGTTCGCCTGGGCCATGGCGGCGATGGAAGCCTGCTGCAGCACCTGCGCCTTGGTGAGGTTAGCGGCTTCCGCAGCGACATTGGCATCCTTGATCTGGCTCTCCGCGGCCGAAAAATTCGTGACCTGCGACTGCGCCAGAGAGATTGCGTAGTTCAGCGTGTTCTCACCAGATCCGACGGCGCCCTGGACCAGACCGAGCGCGGTAACTGCGGCGTTGATAGCCGTGATCGCGGTCTCGGCGTTGCCGATCGCACTCGAATCGGTGGAAGGAGCCGTCACGGTTTCGGCCTGAGCCGTCGTGCCGAACAAAGACGTGGTGACACCGGTGGTGTTGGCGGTTTCCGCGAGGCTGAACGCAGTGGCGCTTTGCAGCGTGATGTGCGAGCCGGCCGCAGTGCCGTCGGCGGTGGCATAAATGCCGCTGCCCTTTAACTGCTCGTTCAACGAGGCAACGGCGTCGGCCACGGTGTCGCCGGCATTCGTGCCGGAAGTTGCGCCGCTCAGCGAGAGAGCATAGTTCGTGCCGCCTACTGTGAGGTTGAAGGTTTGCGAGTCCGTGGCGACGGCGATTCCCGTAAAGGTGCTGGTGGCCTGATAGTTCGCGCCGTTCAGCAGCGTTGCGCCGCTGGTGACGGCAAGGTCCGTTGGAGCAGTGCCGGAGGTGCCGGCTGCAACCGACAGCAGATTGCCGCCGCTGAACTGCAGATCGCCGTTTGCTCCGATCTGCGCCGTAATACCGGTGATTCCGGCGTTGGTAAGGGCCGTGTTGACGGAGGTCACAAACTGTGAACCAGTGACACCGGTCGCGGTCGCCGGGACGCTGATGGTGGACGTGGCCACGGTGCCCGCCGCGGTAGCGTATGTCACCGCGAATGTTTCATCGCCGGCATTGGTGCCCGTGCCCACGGCGATGTTGAACAGCGCGTTGGCGTTGCTCAGATTGGTGACGACGTTGGTGGCGTTGAAGGAGGTGCCGCCGCCGATCACTGTGGTTCCCTGCAGACCGAGCGAAGTGGCGTCGACTGCGTTCGCCGATCCGCTCAGGTCGATCTTCACGATGCCCGTGCCGGCCACGTTGCTGGTACGGTTGCCGCCAATGTACACACTCAGCTGCGTGTTCAGATTGCCGCCGGCATTGAGCTGGATGTTGTCCGCCTGGCGGGTGACTTCCGACACCAGCGACTGATATTCCAGGTTCAGGGTACCGCGGTCACCGGTGAAGGTGCTGGTGGCCGATTCCGTGGCCAGCGTCTTCAACTGGTTCAGAATGGTGGAAATATTGCCCAAACCACCATCGACGATCTGCAACTGGCTCAGTCCGTCGTTGGCGTTGCGCACGCCCTGCTGCGCCTCGGCAATGTCGCTGCTGTACTGATTCGCTACGGCGAGACCCGCCGGGTCATCCGCGCTGCTGTTGATGCGGTAGCCGGATGACAATTGCAGAATCGTGTTGTTCTGAAATGCATCGTTAACGTTCAGATCCTGCTGCGCCAGCAGCGAGGTCACGTTCGTTTGAAGCGAAATAAAGCTGCCCATGTGTCGTCTACGTCCCTATATTGAGATACCCGGCGTCCCTGCCGGGCGCGGCCGTTTGTTCTATTTGACCGTCATAGTTATTTCGCGCCGCGCCAGCGGGATTCTAGTTTTTTTCAACCTGGGGTGTGTTGACGGGGCGGATTTGAAACTACTGCGGCGCGGGTACCAGTCCACCGATGCGGGCCCCTTCGGACCGCTGGTTATCTCCCTTGTGGCTGGGAGTTCCTGCGCCGGCGTTCTTCGGCTATGTGGTTCGGCTCGGCGGGAACGCGCTGGCTGGAAGGGTCGCGAAACCAGCGCCACAAGTTCAGGATGGTTTTCTGCAAGTGGCTGTAGGTTGGGGGATAACGCCGCAAAAAGAGCGGAAGGACCTGCACATTAGCCTTTGAAAGCCACAGCCGGTGCCAACGCGCTCCCACCGCGCCATGCACGAATACCGTTCCATCGTAGCCGCAAAACAAATGATCGGGTGGATCGTCGCGCATCGCCTCCAGGGAATTATCCGGAATGCGAAAGAGGCTGTAATACCGGCGGTCCACAAACAGGAGGTTCAACCGGGTTGCGGCAATCAGTTCGTAATCTTTTTCTTTGCCAAGGCGGACCAAAGCGGCGGGGCTGTTGCCCTGGTTGCAGCCGGCGTCGGCGGGCTGAACGAAATCCAGGCAGTTGGCCATCGTGGGGTTGTATTCGATCAGCACCAGCTTTGGGCGAAGGCGTGTGGTGGCCTGCCAGATGTGGTAATCGTTGCCGTCGACGTCGATCGACAGGAGGTCGGGACTCTCGGGAACCGGATGTGGCGCGAGAAGCCGGTCCAGGTTGTTGTCGGCCGACCAGCCGACATAGGAATGAATAAAGACGGCGCGGTCCGCGTGCGGATACGACGAACAAAGCTCTCGGTATTTGCGCTGGTCTCCTTCTATCAGCACGACGTTCGATCCATGGTGGTCCACCTGATTGAAGGTGTTGCTCATATACCGGCCGTCCCAGGCGCCAAACTCCACGCACCAGTGGCTCAGGTCAGGCAACAAGCTGAGCGCCTTCTCAACGATTCCGTCTTCGCCGGCTTGCGAGTTGACATTGTGCGCGTGCGCGGAGAGCCAGCGGCTGGCGGCCTTCACGGCAGCCAGGGAAAATTCAGAATTGGCGCGCTCGTCGGAGACACGCATAGAGTGCAGTTCCTCGGCAATCACTTGATGCCTTCAAGATTGAGGCTCATGAGGCTGCCGTTTTCTTTGTCCAGGTGAGGCAGGTACGCCTGTGAGTAGTCGTCGATTGTTGCGTGTTCGGTGGTTCTCCAGTCCCATGGACGAACGTGGCGGAAGCCGGTCTTCTTGAGAAGGCATGTGAGGAACGCCTCGTCAAATACGATCTTATGGAAGTCCGCGCAATTGCGCTGCCCTCCGCAAACCAGACCAACAAGGCCACTGTAGCCGTCTTTCAGACCTTCGCTGTCATACATGTGGCACACGGCAGCAAAATCGGGCACCGCCAAACGCAGGATCCCTCCCGGTCTTAGTACGCGATGCCATTCTGCCAGGACGTTGCGGACTTCATGCCGCCCGTAATGCTCCAGCAGATGACAAGCATAGATCAGATCGACCGTGTTGTTCTCTATGAAATCGAGCCGCTCCGCGGGATTCACGTGGTCGACGTGAGGAAAGGGCTCGATGTCGACGTGAACGAATCCAGGTATGTGCTTCCTGCCGCAACCGAGATGAAGATTCATTGGTTGATCTCCTGTTGTTTGCCCGTGCACCATGCAATCCACATCTGGCGGAGGGCCTGCCCAAAATGATCGGCGAGGCCGGGGCCGTCGCACAGTGGTGACGCGGCCAGTCGCGGCCGCAGTTCAGTCCGCAGGTAAGCCCGCCGCGCCGCGTCGTCAGCGAGGCCGGCGGCGATGCGCACGTAGTCATCGGTGTCCCGGGCGACGAGTTCCTCAAGACCCACCGAACTCAGCAGGCTCGCGCTCATCCGGCTGACCATTCGCTCGCCGCGCAGCGTTACTACCGGGACTCCCATCCACAGCGCCTCCGCGGTGGTGGTGCCGCCGGAATATGGCGTTGTGTCCAGGGCAATGTCCGCGTGGCCGTACAACTGCAGGTATTCGCGCCGGGTCTGCACCTGGCCCATCAGCGTTACACGCTCGGCGGCCACCCCTGCCTTGCTCAGACGATCGGCGATGATAGCCTGCTCCCCCGGGCCGGACATGTTCCGGGCTTTCAGGATCAGCTTCGAATCGGGAACTGCTGCAAGCACTTTCGCCCACAACGCGATCGATTCCGGACCCACTTTCTGCAGCGCGTTGGACGCGATGAACGTGATCGGACCGCTGGCAGTGCTGCGATCGGCTACCGCAGGTGCGTTTGCGGGCGGTTCATAAATGATCCAGCAGCGGGGAAGCCGCCAGATTCGTTCGCTGGTGAGATGTTGTGTATCAAAAGGATGGAGAACCCAGTCCGTGATCCAGTAGTCCATCGTCGGCAGACCCGTTGTGTCGGAATATCCGAGATAAGTAGCCTGCACCGGAGCGGGCTTTCGCAGGAACACGGGAAGGCGATTACCTGAGGTGTGTCCCGAGAGATCCACCAAAATGTCGATTCCGTCGCCCCGAATGCACTCGGCAAGTTGGTCGTCTTTCAGTGTCAGGCATGGGCGCCATTCATCGGCCAGCGCGCGGAGCTGTTCTGTGGCGAAGTCGCTGTAGGAGGAGTTGTAGTAGCACACGACGGAGAAGTGTTCGCGATTCAGTCCGCGCAGGATCGGCGCAATAAAGAAACGGACGGGGTGGTCGTAGAAATCGCCTGACACAAACCCAATGCGCAGTTTTCGTGCCGGGTCCTGGTGCTCCGCCGAGTGCTCGAACACGCGAACGCCCGCGCCGTGCATCAGCGCCCATCCCTTATGAGCGTCGAGAATTTCCCGGTGTGACGCCGCGCCTCCCGCGGAGAGAGTGAACAAAAGGCCGGAGTGGGTGCCCTGACGATGGGGCTCGCGCTGCAAAGCACGAACGTACCAGCCAAGGGACTCTTCCCTTCGGCAGAACTGGGCGGAAATTCCCGCGAACCCGACCATGGCTTCCACGCACTCGGGGTCCACCGCCAACGCGGCTTCATACTCCTTTAGCGCGTCGCTGAGCGCTCCGAACTTGAGCAACGCCCGGCCGGCGTGGCAATGGGCAAGGGTCAGCTTTGGGTTCAGCCGGATGGAGTGACGCGCGGCATCAAGCGACGCATCGAAGCGATTTCGAAGGTAAAGCGTTTGCGCGAGATCGCAATAGATTTCGGCCGTCGGCTGAAGACGGACCGCTTCCATGTATGCGGCCACCGATTCCGCGAGCTTGTGCAATTCCACTGATACGCGGCCAATGCCAACCCACGCCATCGCGCAATCGGGTTTGAGTTCAGTGCATTGCCTGTAGAAACGTTCGGCCTGGGCGTAGTCTTTCCGGATCTCCAGCACGCAGCCCAGGTTTTGATAAACCTGCCAGTGACGCGGATCGATCTCCATGGCCCGGCTGTAAGCCTGCAACGCTCCCGCGACGTCTTCGTTGTCCTGGCAAGCCGCGCCCAGATCGCACCAGTGTGCCGCGCTGCCGGGCATTAACACCGCCGCGCGCCGTAACACGGTAACCGCCTCGGAGTATCGGCAATGGTCCTTCAGGAAACGGCCGAGGGCGGTGAGGATCTGCGCGTTGGAAGGATAATCGGCAGCCAGCCTCCGCAGCAGGTGCTCCGCATGGGCGTAGCTGCCGCTGCGAATCGCAACCACGGCTTCGTTCAGGCGGTGCGCGAGGCGATTCGTGTTCGCACGCGGCGGCGCGTGATGAGCGCGTTTGTTCACCACGAGTCGATTAGCAGGTCAGCGGCCATCGGGATCACCGGCGGAGGCGTCGCAAGTTGTTGCATCGGTGAGCTGTTCCACCGCGCCGCTGTCAGAATCTCGACGCCCCAGCGCGCTCAGCGCTCCAGCCAGACGCGAGAGCGACAGAGCGTCCGTGACCGCGGCAGCGCGGTTCTGTTCGCGCGTCAGTTCGAGTTCCTTGCGAAAAACGAGAACCTCGCGCGGCGCCATGATACCCAGCTTCACGCGGTTCTGGCCCGCTTCGAGGACAACAACTTCGATGTCGCCGCCAATCAGAACGGATTCGCCTGCGCGCCGCCGCACTACGAGCATGCCGGCACCGTTTCGGCGCTGAGAAGCGGATGCCGATGACTGTAATTGCAGCTCGGTTGAATGGCCTGTACGGCAACGCAGTTGCGCAGGTTGATCACCAGTGGCGAGAGCAGATTAGCCGTCATCAAGCGGTCTTCTCCGATCGCGATGATGGCGAGACAGGCGACGTCGTTCCCAACATGGGGCTGCCGCGATGGATCGAGTCCGAGCACATCCAGATCTTCGCCGGAGATGGACAACCGATAGCCGGCATCGATCGAGAGAATCGGCAGGGCGACAAAACACAGACTGGCCGTGCGCAGGCTCTGAACAAACACGAGCGGCCGGTTCAGAGGACGGTCGATGAGAATGAATTCGCGTTCCTGCTCAAAGCCCGGCAACCCGTTAGGCAGGCGTATCACGCTGTCTTCGGTGTAATCCAGAGCTTCGAAGTACCGGGTGCGGCACTCAGGCATGTCCGGTAGCCCCTTTCTGCGTGTCTTTCGTGGCTGGCGCCGGATTGTTTGGGACCTTACCGGTTGGCGGAGCGCCTGTCGCCGCCGCCGGCGGGTGCACCGTCACGGCTTGTTCCGGTTCCGCGCGCATTCCGGCCGGGCTGACGAGGACAATATCGACGCGCCGATTGCGCGCGCGGCCTTCTTCGGTATCGTTGGTATCCACCGGAGTTGTGTCCGCGTAGCCAACGATGGCCATGCGTTGCCGATCGACCCTGAACTTTGTGCTCAACAGTTCCAGCATGGCGATGCTGCGCGCCGCCGAGAGTTCCCAGTTGCTGTGAAATCTGGCCGTATTGATGGGAATCGAATCGGTGTGGCCTTCGAGGCGCAGCGGGTTGTTGAGCTTGCCAATCACGGTGGCGAGCTTGGCGATGATCGGATACGAGGAAGTCCGGATGGCGTCGTCGCCGGAGCCGAAGAAGGCGGCTTCCTTCAGGCTTATGACCAGACCGCGAGGCTCCAGACTGATCTGCAATTTGCCCTTATCGATTTCGTTCTTGAGGTCGAGAGTGAGCACCTTCATGGGGGGCATCAGGTCATCCAGCTTTTTCTCGGGAGGCTTTTTCTCGGGAGGCTTCTTATCGGGCTCCTTGGCCTTTATCGCTGGCCCCTTCATCGCGTCGTTCCCTTTCCCCTTGTCGTCCACGGTGCCGCCGAGGATCGCCGCGATGGTGGGCATCTTGCCGTCTTCGAGGGCCTTCTCCACCGCTTCGGAGACTGCTTTTGCCCGGCCTTTATCGGCCTGCGACGATGCGTACATGACCACGAAAAACGCGAACAGGAGGGTAATGAAATCGGCGTAGGAGACCAGCCAGCGTTCGTGATTCTCGTGCGCTGGTGGTTTTTTCTTGCGCATCGACGGTTATCGCGCGGCGGCGGGCGCCGCGGCAGCGCCCTTGGCTGCATCCGCGGCCTTGGCCTCTTTCGGCTTTTTCTTTTTCGCTTCGGCTTCCATTTCTTCGCGCAGGTATGCCTCGAGTTTGCTTCGGATCAGTTTAGGATTCAGTCCCTCGGCGATGCTGCAGACCCCTTCCAGCATCATTTCCTTCGTGCGAATGGAATCCTGCAGGCGAGCCTTCAGCTTATTGGCGGCGGGCAACATGATAATGTTCGCCACGAGCAGGCCGTACACGGTGGCGACGAAAGCCACCGCGATGCCCTTGCCCACTTCTTCGATATTCTCCAGATGCTTCATCACCTGTATGAGTCCGAGCACCGCGCCAATAATGCCGAGAGTGGGAGAGTATCCGCCAGCGGCTTCGAACACCTTCGCTTCGGCTTCGCCGCTTTGCTCCTCAAGGTGCAGCTCAAGTTCCATCATGCGTCGCAGATCCTGCAAATCGGTGCCATCCACTGCCAGAGACAGGGCCTTTTTCAGGAACGGATCCCCGATCTTGTCGATGTCCGACTCCAGCGAGACAATGCCGTTCTTTCTTGCGCGTGTGGCATAGCCGAGGATCTCTTCCACCACATCGGAAGTGGAGCCCGAGCGCTCCAGAAAAACCAGCGGCAATTTTTTGACAGCGGCAAACAGAAGTGACAAAGGCGTGGTGATCATCACCGCGCCGAAGGTACCGCCAACCACGATCATGCCGGCGGTGAACTGGAGTATTTCGCCGAGCTTCCCGCCTTCCAGCATCATGCCGCCCAGAATGCCGCCAAAGGCCACGGCGAAGCCGCCTATGGTAGCGAGATCGGGCTTCATGCCGCCGGACTTGGCGGCTTTTCCCTTCCCCTTGCCTTCTTCCGGGTTCGCTACTGGTTTCTCGGCCATTCGTAGTCCGCGGAGCTCACAGCCGCGGCGCCGGCGTCCGCCTCGCTCCTGTTTTCCAATGCTTTCAGAGGGTCGCTATGGATGGCCCGCCGGAACGCCACCACGCGATCCACCACCTGATCCGGCGTCTCCAGCACCATGAATTTCTGCCCGGTGGTGAGGGCGATGACGGTGTCGGGCGTGGTTTCAATATGCTCGATCAGGTCGGAGTTGACCACCAGCGGAACGCGGTTCAGGCGTGTCAGACGGATCATGAGTGTCTTGCCGAGGCCGGGTTGTCGCCGGCGTGTCGCGGTTGCTTACAGCACCTGGCTCGCCATTCGGCGCGAGGCGGCAAGGTTGACCTGCGCACCGGCGTGGCCTGCCGATTGCAGGTCAGCATGAGAACACCGTGAAACGACAACTCTCCCAGCAGGAAATCGACGCCGTATTTCAGAACACTCTTCCGGATGGCGCAGGCGACGCCGCCCGCCAGAAGGTCAATGTCTTCGATTTCCGCCGGCCGGACCGCATCGCCAAGTCGCAACTCCGCGCCATTTACCTGCTCCATGAAAACTTCGTCCGCAGCATTGTCTCGAGCCTTTCCGCCTATCTGCGTACGTACCTTGTGGTGAACCTGGTGAGCGTGGAACAGTTGTCCTACGCCGAGTTTCTGGAGGGACTTCCATCGCCCACCTGTATGGCTTCGCTCGGTCTGAAGCCGTACGAAGGGAACGCGGTGCTGGAGCTCAACCCGACGCTGGTATTCCCGATTCTCGAGATTCTGCTGGGCGGCACCGGCAAGGTCTCCACCAGCATCCAGCGCGAAGTGACGGAGATCGAGCAAAACCTCATGGACGGGCTGCTGCGCATCGTGCTGCATGACCTTCGCGAGGCCTGGAAGACCGTCACGAACATCGATTTCACCATTCAATCGGTGGACACCGAACCGCAGTTCCTGCAGGTGATGGCGCCGAACGAGGCGGTCGTCGCCGTCGGCATTGAAATGCGCATCGGCGAAAGCGCGGGCCTGATGAACATCGCCATGCCCTCGCTGATGATTAAAATGATGCGCCAGAAGTTCGACCAGCAATGGTCTGTGCGCAAGGCGGAATCGACGCCGGATGAACAGGGGCGCGTTCTGGAATTGATCAAGCCGTCGCGAGTGGAGGTGGACGTGCGTTTGCCCGCTCAAAACATCCATGCGCGCGATCTGGTGGCTCTGCGGGCGGGAGATGTGCTTGCGTTCGATCTTCCGGTGGATCACGCCGTGGACATAATTCTCAACGGACGGCCCCAGTTCCGCGGACAGCTCGTGGACAGCGCGAAAAAGCGAGCCGCAATGCTGGACGGACTGGCGGCCGGCTGAGGCGCCGCGGATTTCAGCGGGTTCCAACATGCCGCAGATGGCGCAGCAGGTCCATCGGCGCCTTCATTCGCTGGATCTGCCAGTCCCCGTTTTCGCTGCGCAAAAGGCGCAGATTGATCACCACGCTCTCCAGCAGTTCGCGGCGCTCGTCTTCCAGGACCGATAGCGGATGTTCGATCTGGCAGCGCGCAGCCGCCTGTTCCAGCTCTGCTTCAAACTGCCCATAATCGGCGTGATTCCATGCATCCAGAATTCGTCCCGCGTATTGTGCGGCGCTCATTTCTCGAGTGGCTCCTGACATTCGTATCGCGGAGCGCGGGGTGGATTTTCGCTGAAATGACACTGAGGCTTCCCGGGCGGTTTCGCTGATCATCCCATGAAATCGAATAAGGTCTTCGTAGGAATATTCGCCTGGGCGGAGATGGCCGCCTCGTAGGCGGTTTGATCCAGCGTGAGCTGCGTGGACGCGGCGGCGATGTCTGTGTCCCGGAGTCCGCTTAACTGCGATTTCAGCGTGGTCAGCAGTTGCGACGCGTTGGTGGTGGCGTTGTTGATCCAGTCCTCGCTCGCGCCGACAGTCTGCGCCCCGAGGTTCAACTGGGTGTCGGCCGTGCTGAGCGAGGTGGCCGCGGTGGTTACACCGGCCTGATCATTGTTCTGCAGGGCCACGCGAAGCGAGTCCACAGCCTGAAGAAGGCTACCCGAGGGCGAGTCGAAAATTTGCTGCGCCGTGGGGATGGGAACGATGGTGTTCCCGTCTGCATCGGTGATGACTCCCGTGTTTGTTGGGTTGGCGACCCCGGCCACCGGCGGGTTGGTTCCGTCAAATGTATACGGAGGAATGGACTGGTTATCGCCGCCAAAAATGTAGTTGCCCTGCACCGTCGTGTCGGCGATGGAGACAAGCTGCTGCTCGAGTTCCTCCACCTGCTGCGCCAGCGAAGTGCGCGTCGTCGCGGAGGTGGTGCTGGTGGCGCCCTGGGCCGCGATGGTGGTCAGTTGATTGACGATACTGTTGGCCGTCTGCAGCGCGCTGTCGGCGGTGTTGGCCACGGCATTCGCGGTGCTCAGGTTGGTTTGCACCTGGGTCACGCGATCGATGGCCGACTGCAGGCTCAGAATGGGACCCACCGCAGCCGGGTTGTCGGACGCCTGATTGACGTCGATCCCGGAGCTGATCTGCTGGGTGGTCACGTTGATCTGGTTTTCGATGTTGTTCAGATTCGTGACGAATGTGTAATTGTCCGCGCCGATTCCCTTAAGCATCGGTCACCTTCCCGCCATCCTAGATAACGCCATTGGTCATCTCCAGAAGGGCCGTAAGCATGTCGTTAATTGTCGTGACGGTTTGCGCCGACGCTTCGTAGCCCTGCTGAAACTGGACCATCTGCGAAGCTTCCTGGTTCAGCGATATGCCCGATACCTGCGAAAGCGCGTTCTGCGCCTGGCTGAACAAGTCCTGTTGGGTGGTCTGATTGGCGGAAGCGGTGGATTCCTGCTGGCCGATGCCGGAAGCGATGTTCGAATAGAAATCGGTGTAGCCAATCCCCAGCACGGGATCCGGCGCGGTGCTGAGGGCAGCAAGCGCATCGGCGGTTCCGTTGCTCGAGGCCGCGTTCGACGCCACCAGTTGCGCGGCGGTCATGTTAGGGTTCACGGCCAGAGTCTGCGCGGCCGCGGTGGCGCCGCCCGACGTCGTGAATAACGGGATGCCTGAGGCCGGCGTAACGATGCTGTTCACCTCGTTCGCCAGAGCCGACGCCAGTTGATTGAGGCTGCCCGCGTTCTGCGAATCGCCCATGACTCCCGCCAGGGTGCTGTTGCTGAATGTGAGCAGCGCCGCCAACGTTCCCTGGCTGATGGTGCTGGTGACGTCCTGCCCGTCGGAATTTGTGATGGTGGCCGTGGGGGGCGCTTGCGGATTCGCGGGATGCGCCGGCGTGGTGAAGGAGACGCTGAGCTGGTCCTGCGTGGTTCCCATCACCAGGGGCGTCTGGCCGCCCATAAGCACGTCCACCGTTCCATCGTTCTGATATTGGACGCTGATGCTGGTGAGATTCGAAAGCGACTGCAGATCGGTGTTCAACTTAGCGCCCAGACCCACGTCTTTGCCCCCGCCGTTGCGGATCTGCACATTGATCTGCTGGATCTGCGCCGAAAGCGCATTGATCTGGTTGACCGTGTCCTGGAGTTGCTGATTGGTTTGCGTAGATAACTGGGTGACGCTGGAAGCGGTGTCGTTAAACGCCTCCGTAACCTGCTGTGCCGCCGTCATCACGGTTTGTTCGGCCGAAGCATCGTTCGGCGAAGTGCTCCACGCGGAAAAAGCCGAAAACAGGCTGCTCAGGGCCGCCGGGATGCCGCTGTTGCCGGACACATCGAAATTCCCCTGCAGCGAGCTGAGGCTGGAAGCCGCCTGCGTCGCGGTGCCCAACAAGGAATTCTGCGTTTGTACGGCCTGTTCGGCGTAATTGTTCTGCGAGCTCTGGACCGGGCCGAACAGCACGCCTCCGGTGGTGCCCGTCTGCGGGTCGAACGAAGCAGCCACCATCGTCGGGGTTTGCAGCACGTAGCCCGGCGTGGACGCGTTCGTCACATTGTTCTGGAGCACTCCCACGGCCTGTTCCACCACATCCATCGCGTTGGCTGCCAGGTTCAGGGAGGCGAGGAGATTACCCATGGAATGCTCTCTTGCTAAACGTTCAGCGTCACTCGGCCGCGGCCTTCATCGCGAAGCAATTGGCCGTCGGGCGCGTACGACGGAGGACCGGTCACCGCGGAGGAAACCCAGCCGCAATAGAGGGCCGCCGCGGAATCAAGCAGCGCCTGGACACGTGCGGCATGCATCCGGATGCGTTGTACTACGCCTGCCAACTCGCTTCGATCGACATTGGAAAAGCCGCCGCTTGTCGCCAGCCGGAGTTTCCCGGCGGCCTCGCTGAGCGCTCCCGGACATCCCGGCGCATCGAAGCGCATGGCCACCAGGTACGCGATGGCACGGCGAAGATTGTCGTCGGCTTCTTCCAGAGACCGCAGCGCCTGTTCCTTCGCCATACTTCAATCCATTGGTCAGCCGCCCTGCAACATGCTGTCCACCATGGCGCTGGCCACCTGGCCCGCATCCACGTTGTACTGGCCGCTCTGCAGAAGCTGGGAAATGCTGTCGATCTTTGCCTGGCGCGTGGAAGAGACCGAACCCGCGGAAAGCGAAACAAGGTCGCTCGCGCTCGACAAATACGCCTGATCCTGATCGGCGCCGCCGGCCTGATACTGCCGGGCGGCCGAAGGTGCATTCGTAGGAGTCCTCGGTTCCGCGGTGTTGCCTGCGCCGTTGACACCGCCGCTGTTGGCCGGATCGATTCTCATAGTCCGTCGCCTCCATCTCTAAACGAGTTCATATGGCTATATCGCTGATCGATCCTCCGTTTTAGAGCGATTCCGGGGCCCTGGCGCCCGCGCTGTTAAGTACCATTCGGTGAATCTTTATAATGAGATCCACTTCGCCCTGCCGCATGCCGAGGGCGGAGGCGATTTGCCGGGGGGTGTCGCCCCGCCTGAATAAACGAAGCACCTGGCCGCGGCGATTCAGGTTGACCGACGCGTTCCCGGACCAGACCGTGGGAGCCGGCGGCGGTTGCATGGCGTCCTCCAGACGCGCGCGAATCTGCTCGAAAGCGGCGCTTAGGCCGTCCACGGTTTCTTCGACATTGCCGTTTGAGCCGCCCGGCTTCCTTCGGATTTCGAGCTTCAACGAAATGAACAGCACGATGCACGCGATCAGGCCCGCCGCCAGCAGCACGTAAGGCAGCCCGGGGCTGAGAAGAATCTGTTCGAAGACGCTCATGCGCTGATCCTCGTTGGCTGGTATGGATTCGTACCGGTCAGATGCTGCAGAGACAGGCGTTCGCCGCGGCTTATGATTTCGTGGATGCGCACACCATAGTTGCCGTCGATCACCACAACTTCCCCTCGGGCGATCACGCAATTATTGACCACCACTTCGACATATTGATTAACGGGACGGTCCAGCTCGATGATCGAGCCAGTGGCCAGTTTCAGGACATCGCGAACCGGCAGAAAGGTACGGCCGAAGGACACGCTCACTGGCATTTCGACGTCGAGTAGCAGATCGAGCGCGGGAGGAACTGCGCTCTGGCCTTGCTTTTCCGGCGAAACGACCGCGGCCTCCTGGCCCGGTTCGGCATCGTCACTGTCTTCCTGCAGCGCAAGAGCGTCCAGGAAAGCCCAGGGGAAGCTGATGAATAACGGCTCGAACTCCGTTCCGCCCATCGACAGCGTGACGATTGCGGCTATGCCGTCTGTGAGCGTCCCCGATGCTTCCGCGGCGACGCCGTTGCTCACCGGCGTTCCGAAGCGCATCCCAGCGTGCTGCGCGAGCCCACTGGCCGTCTGAGTCAGGATCTCCTGCCACGTCTCCTTCAGCAGATTCTCGTCAAATTCCTCAATGCCGCTCGCCGTGAGAACCACTTTGGCGATGCCGGCGCTGGTGTCACTCGGCGTCGAAATGCGCAGTGGCGCTGTGGACGCATGACTGAAGAGGTACTCGATTGCGGGCAGTTCACCGGCTTGTGCCGCCATTTCCGGATCGGCTGGGGAGGACTGCGCGGTGAGTGGCTGCTGCGCCATCATCTCCACGGCTGTGCGCAGGCTGGTCGTCCATTCGCGGGCGAGTTCGGCGGCTAGCTGAGTACGCTCGGGACCGTTCATGGCGTCAGTAAATTCCCTTCCGGCTTGGCCACTTCTTCTCGATGTACGCGCGGAGCCGTAAGATACCCTGTAGCCGCAACTGCGAGACGCGGGTAACATGGAGATTCATGATCGGGGCGATCTCGCGCAGGTTTAGTTCTTCCTTGTAATAGAGGCTAAGCACGGTACGCTCGTTCTCGGGCATCTTGTTGATACCGGCCATGATCACGCGCTCCAGCTCGGAACGCTCCAGGATGCGCGCGGGCGATTCCTGCTCGTCGCCCGAAATGAATTTCAGAAGGCTGATTTCTTCGCCGTCCTCGATGATGTCCAGACTACCCAGAGAGACGCCACGAAGATCCACCAGCCATTGCTGGTACTCGGCGACGGAGAGTCCCAGTTCAGCGGCGATCTCCTCGTCGTTTGGCGCGCGCTTGAGCCGCTGCTCCGCGCTTGCAATGGCCGCTTCCAGCACTTTGACGCGCTTGCGCTTGTGCGTGGGGATGCCGTCCAGCCCGCGGATGCTGTCGAGGATGGCCCCGCGGATCTTGTATTCGGCGTATGTCCGCAGCGTGGCATTGTGGCCAGGATCGAAATTGTCGATGGCCGCAATCAGGCCGATTATGCCGGCCGAGATGAGATCTTCGATCTGAATGTTAGGCGGCAACTTCTCCTGAATTCGCGACGCGATCCAGTTCACCTGGGCCATGTGCTCCAGAATGAGCCGTTCACGGTCTTCCGGCGATCGCTCGGTCTGAGTTGCGTAACCCAACATATCGGACCCCTGATGACCACTCAGGCCGCTGTCAGCGCTGGCTCCTGCCATCCCTCAAACACCTTTCGGATCAGCCGGTCTTTGGAAGCCTCGGTGAGATCTTCGGGAACCTGCTGACCGCAACCAAAATAAGAAAGCGGCAACCGGGAACGCATAGCCTGCTCCACGATGCCGCCACCGGCGCAGTCGTCATCCACATTGGTGAACAGCAGCCGGGCCGGTTGAAAAATCGAAAAACGTTCGACAACTCGCGACAACGCCGCCGCCCGCATGGTCGCCGGCATCACCAGTTGCACTTCAATCAAACGATGCCGTGAGAGAAACAGCGCCAGTTCGGCCGCTTCGTCCGTGTCGGCGGGGCCGAAACCTGGCGTGTCGATCAGCACCAGATCCTTGCCGCTGGCTTCTTCCAAAGCCTGCGCCAGGCCAGTCATCGTATCCACAGCCTGGAAGGCAATGCCGATAATGGCGGCGTAGGCGCGCAACTGTTCCGAGCCCGAGACGCGGTACGTGTCCGTCGAGAGAATCTGCAGCGGCTTGCGGCTGGTGAGCCCGTACTTCAGCGCGAGCTTGACGATTGTGGTGGTTTTGCCCGAACCCGGAGGCCCCACCAGTGCGGTCACCCGCCGATCCGCCCCAGGCATGCCCAAACCGGGCGCCGTTTCGAAGCGGGAATCCAACTCAGCGGCGATGGCGTCTTTCAGGATTTCGGGCGTTAGCGCCTGATTTCCACCGCGCTCGCCGCTCACTCGCGCCTCCACGGCCTGCAACAACTCGTGCGCGCATTCCTCGCTGAAATCGGCGTTGAGCAGACGCAGGTAGAGCTCTGCCAGGTCGGGAGCCGCGCCTGGGGCCGTCCAGCGCATGTGAAAGCTCTGGCGCGACATGGACCGGCGGACCGTTTCAATCTGGCGGCGAAGATCGGCAATTTCCAATGCCAGCGTGTCCGGCTTGCCGTTCGGCGCGGGGGGAAGAGCCGGCGTTGTCTGAGAAGAAGAGGCGCTGACGGCGGGGCCGACGTCGGCAAACGCCAGACCGAACACCACCTCATAACGGCCCAGATGGCGAAGCTCCGGGCCGGTGGACTTGGAGTTCATGATCATGGCCTCGGGTCCCAGCTCGATCCGCGCCTTGTCCATGGCCTCTTCCACCGATTCCGCGAAATAGGACTTGATTCTCATGAGCTCCTCAGATCACTCCGAGCGAAAGCACCTTGACGCCCGCGGGCACTTCGTTATGCGAGAGGAAGAACAGGTTGCCAAGCGAGGGTTCGGCAATCTGACGCAGGAAATAGCGCGCGCCCGAGCTGGTGATCACCGCCACCGGCATTTCGGGCTTCTCCACCTTGCGCTCGATTCGATTCAGAATGTCGCGAACCACCTGCGGTGAAAGCGCCAGAATGCTGTTCTGCTCGGTATGCTGAACTGCGCCTTCCACCATCTGCTCCACCGAGGCCTCCATCAGCCACGCGGGCAGTTCGCCTTTCTGGTTCAGGTAAGGTTTCACGACCGTCCTTCGAATGGACTGCCGCACATACTCGGTAAGCAGCACCGGATTCTTGCTGGTGGGCGCCGCCTCCCCGAGCGCTTCGAGGATCGAAACGCCATCGCGAATCGAAACCCGCTCGCGCAGCAGGTTCTGCAATACACGCTGAACTACGGCGAGTGAGAGCAACTTCGGGACCAGATCCTCAACCACCTTGGGATTGTCCTGGGCCACGCGATCGCAGAACGCTTTGGCATCCTGGCGGGAGAACAGCTCGTGAGCGTAACGGCGAATGGTTTCCGAGAAATGGGTCCCCAGTACGTTGACGGCGTCCACCACCGTGTAGCCGGCTGTACGGGCGGCGTCCACGCGGTCATTGGGCACCCATAGCGCGGGTAAACCAAACGCCGGCTCTTTTGTTTGTTGGCCCGTGAAAGTCTTATCGGCTTTGGCGGTGGGTATGGCCAATTCGCTGCCTGGCAGCAGTTCGTAGCGCGAAAGCTCGGTTCCCTTGAGCAGAATTATGTATTCCCGGGAGCGCAGCGACAGATTGTCGGTGACCCGAACCGGCGGGAGCAGATAGCCGAGGCTGGTGACCAGTTGCTTGCGAATCCCGGCCACCCTTTGCAGCAGCGGCGAATTGTGTCCGCCAGCCACCAGACCGGCCAGACCCAGACCCACTTCGATGGAAACAGGCTCCACGCGGAGCATGGTTTCGAGGTTCTCTTTGGCGGTTACCGGCGCGGCGAGCGTCTGTTGCTTAACGGCGGCGTCAGATTTTTGACGCTTCAGGAACGCGATTGCCCCCAATCCGCCGCCCATGATCAGGAACGGAATGGTGGGCAAACCCGGAAATGCCGCCAACGCGAGGAGCACGCCGCTCGACAGGAACAACGGCTGAGTGCGCCCGAACAACTGCTTCTGAAATTCCACGCCAACACGCGCGTCCGAACTGGCGCGGGTCACGATGAGGCCACCCGATACCGAGATCATCAGCGCCGGGATCACGGTGACCAGGCCGTCACCGATGGTGAGGACGGTATAGGTTTGGATGGCGTGGCGGAATTCCATGTTGTGCTGGAAGACGCCGATGAGAAACCCGGCGATAATGTTGATGCCGGTGATCAGAATGGAAGCGAGAGCGTCGCGCTGGGTGAAGCGGGATGCGCCGTCCATGGCCCCATAGAATTCCGCTTCGCTGGCTAGTTGTTTGCGCCGCTGGCGAGCTTCAGTTTCGTTGATCAGCCCGGCGTTGAGATCGGCATCGATCGACATCTGCTTGCCGGGCAAGGCGTCCAAAGTGAAGCGGGCAGCCACTTCGGAGATACGCACCGCGCCGTGGTTGATCACCACGTACTGAATGGCGATGAGTACCAGGAAGATCACCGCTCCGATGATGTAATTACCCCCGACGACGAAATTGCCAAACGATTCGATCACCTGGCCGGCTGCGGCCGTGCCGGTGTTTCCATTCAGCAGAATCAGGCGCGCCGAGCTCACGTTGAGCGAGAGCCGGAACAGTGTCAGCAGTAGAAGCGTCGTCGGGAACACGCTGAAATCAACCGGCCGCAGAATGTACATGGCGACCATGAGAACGATGACCGACATGGTGATGTCGAGCACGATCAGAATGTCCAGCATGAACGGCGGCAGGGGCGTGATGAGCGCCACCACAATGCCCAATACCGCGATGGGCACCGCCATTTCACTGAGGTGATCCAGCGTCAGCTTGCTGCCAAGAACACCGGTGCTTTTGGGGGCAGGGATGATTTGAGACTGCGAGGCCATGTCCGCTGATTCTGCTCCGTGAAGAATTACGCAGGCACTTTATGGCCCATCAGTTTGTACACGTAGGCGAGGATCTCCGCGATGGCGCGATAGAATTCCTGTGGGATGGCCTGGCCGACATCCGCGGCCTGATACAAACCCCGCGCCAGCGGCGGGTTTTCGATGATGGGGACCTGATGCTCGGTGGCGATCTGGCGGATTCGCAGCGCCAGCCAGTTGCGCCCCTTGGCCACGACAATGGGGCACGCCATGGTGTCCATTTCGTAACGGATGGCCACGGCATAATGCGTCGGGTTGACCAGAACGGCGGTGGCTTTGGGGACCTCCTTCATCATCTGCCGGCGCAGCAGATCGCGGCGCAGACGACGGATGCGCGCTTTGATATAGGGGTCGCCTTCCTGCCGCTTCATCTCGTCGCGCACTTCCTGTTTGCTCATGCGCAGGCCGGACATGTGCTTGTGGTATTGGCGGAACAAATCGATACAGCCGAACGCCACGAAAACGCCGGCGGCTTTCCACAACACGTTCTCAAGTGCGCCGGCCACCTGCGCGGTGGCGACATGGACGCTCTGCAGCGGGAGACGAAGGAAAGTGCCCACGTTGTCGCGCGCGATGGATTGCACCGATAGGCCGACTACAGTGAGCAACATTACCGCTTCAATCAGGGACCACAGATTCTGTTTTGGCAGCTCACTAAGGCGCGTCATCGGATTAAACCGGTCGAACTTCGGAGAGAGCCGGCTCATGCTGAAGCCGAATTTCGTCAGGCCGAGCTGAACGCCGATCGTGATCAGGAGCAACAAGCCACCGGCCTCGGCGATGGGGATCAGCGTGTCGCGGAACAGGGTGCCTAACAACACCGGCCATTCGCCGGGACCGATATCGCCTTCAAAAGCGCGTTGAAAGACCGTTCGCGTGGATTGCTCGATCTGCGCCTCCCATTTGGGGAACCAGTTAGCGAGGATGATCAGCAGCGCGACAAACTGCAGAGCGGAAACGAATCCACGAGCCGAGAGAAATTGGCCCTGTTCGCGGGCTTTCTTGAGCCGTTGTGGTGTAGGCTTCTCTGTCTTGCTGGAGTTATCACCGGCCATGGCGCCTCACCGAGCGAACGCAGCCGACACCGCGTGTCCGTGATTCACCGCAGGAAGTGGTCGCGAATGACATCGAATACCTGCGTAGCGAAAGCCTCATACAGCGACGGAACCACAATCAGAATGGCCGAAAGCGCCACCAGCGTCAGCAGCATCTTGGCCGAGAAGGCCTGCTGCACCAGTTGGAGCTGCGAGTTGACGCGCCCGAGCAGCGAGAGGGCCACGTCGGTCATCAGCAGAAGCCCGATCACCGGAAACGCCAGGCGCAGGCCCACCGAGAAGATATTCGAACCCACCTGAATCACGTTTTCGGCGAGACCGCGGCTGAGCGTAAAACTGCCTGGGGGATAACGGTCCAGACTGAGCGCGAAGGCCATGATGACGCGCCGGTCCAGCCCGGTGGCGAAGAACAGTAATCCCGCGGTGATCTGGGCCATCATCGAGAGGATTCCCGAATCGGCCTGCGTGTTGGGATCCACCACCGATGCGTATCCATAGCCGGCCTGCAAACTGAGCATTTGGGCGCCGACGGTGAGCGCTTCCGCGACAAAGCTCACCAACAATCCGATAGCGATTCCCATTGCCGCTTCCGAGAACAGCCAGAGAGCCATGAGTCCAACACTTGCGGAGGACACATCCACAACCGGCCATCGTGGAAACAAAGCGATGGTGCAGGCGACAGCGAGCACCACCCGGGCCGTAGCCGGTCCGGCCTGCCCCCCGGGAAAAGGAACGAACGAAAACGTGCCCGCCAGGCGGCCCAGCACTAACAGAAACGCAAACAGCGTTGACGCGGAGAGGGTCAGGTTAGCGTGCATACCGCGCGAGATCGCTGAAAATGGAGTACGCGTAACTGGTGGCGCGGTGCAGCATCCACGGCATCAACAGAAGGAATCCGAAAAGAAACGCTGCCAGGCGCGGCACCGTGCTGAACACCGTGTCCTGCATCGATGTGGCGATCTGCACCAGGTTGATGAACACACCTACCGCGAAGGCGATGATCAGCAGCGGCGCGGCCAGCCAGAACGCGGCCATCATGGCTTCGCCCATAATGTGAACCACCATTTGCGGCGTCATTGGTAAAAGCTCTTCATCAGCGAACCCACCACCAGATTCCACCCGTCCACAAGAACGAACAGCAGAATCTTGAAGGGGGCCGAGACCATTACCGGCGGCAATTGCATCATGCCGATGGACAGCGTCACCGACGCAACAACCAGGTCAATCACCAGGAACGGAAGATACAACACCGCGCCAATCTGGAAGCCGGCTTTCAACTCGGAGAGAATATACGCGGGGATCAACACGTTCAGACTGATATCCGACGGATTGCGCGGCGGCGGTTCTTTGGAGATCTCGACAAACAGGCGGATGTCTTTCTCGCGGGCGAAGCGGACCATGAATTTGCGCAGGGGAGCAGCGCCGAGATCGAGTGCCTGGTCGGTAGTGATCTGGCCTTTCTCCAGCGGTTCCCAGGCCTGCGAGTAAATGTCCGACGCCACCGGTTGCACGATCAGCATGGCGAGAAACAGCGCGAGACCCAGCAGCACCTGATTAGAGGGCGCGCTCTGTGTCCCCAGCGCCTGCCTGAGAAAGTGCAGCACTACGATGATGCGCAGAAATGGCGTGATGCACATCACCGCGGCGGGGAGAATGGTGAGCAGCGTGAGCCCGAGAGCGATCTGCATCGGGACGCTGAGCGTGACGCCGTGGGCACCGTTTCCCGCGCTCACCCCGATGGAATTGAGCAGGCCGCCATCCGGCGGCGTTGCCGCGAAGGCCAGAATCGGGCTGAAGACAAGGTTCATCCGGTACTCCCGGGCGGGTCGGCCGTTTCCGGCTCCGCCACAAAAGTATGCAGCGCCTGGCAGCTTCCAGGCGAAATGCCTACCAGGATCAGGCGGTCCTGCACGCGCACCAAGTGCAGAGAATGACTGGCAGTGAGCGGTTTGCGATCAACCACCTGGATTCGCCCCGCAGCAGTACGGCGTCCGCCCACCGCCAGGCTCATTTTGGCGAGCCCTTTCCGCCGCAGAAACCACAAAACCAGAATCAGCAGCGCCAATACCAGGAAGACAGCAAGAGTTTGTTCAACCATGCTTTCTATTTTCCTGGTAATTGACGCCGATCATTCGTGTTCGCGGAAATCCGTCACCCGCACGCACATCATGTTTTCCATAATCACGATTTCGCCAAACCCAACGTGCGCCCCGCCGACATACAGGTCGATGTTTTCGCCGGCCGAGCGCTCCATCCGAATCAGGCTGCCGGGTTCGAGACCGAGAATGTCGCTGACGGTGACCACGCGGCGGTCCAGCACCGCTTCCACTTCGAGCGGGACCCCGGCCAGATCCCCGATCTCTTCCACTGGCGTCATGGGTCAGATTCCCTGTTAGGTAATCAACTGGATCAGATCCTGGGACATCGTGTCGGCGGTGCTGATCACCTTGGTAGCGGCCTCATAGCCGCGCTGGAACACGATCAGGTTCGTGAACTGCGTGGCCATGTCCACGTTGGATTCTTCGAGCGAGCTACCCAGAATCTGGCCACGGCCACCGGTTTGCGCCGTGCCGATTGCGGGAGCGGCGGTGAGGCCGGAAACCGCGAATTCGTTATTGCCGACGTTCGTTAGAGTGTCGGGATTCTCAATGTTAGCTACCGCGATCTGCCCCTCCGTCTGCGTCTGCCCGTTGGAGAATGTGGCCGTCACAAGGCCCCCGGTGTTGATGGCAATTGAAGTCATCTGGGCCGCCGCGGTGCCGTCCTGCGTAGATGACGACAACGCCGACGGCTGTGCATATTGCGTGAGCGCGGGCGTTCCGTCGCTGTTATATAGATTCACGTTGATTGCAGCGGGGAAGGTCGCGCCGTCGGCAAGGCCCGAGATGGTGAGTGCGATCGGAGTGCCCGCCGCCGGTGTTTTCAGCAACCCGGTGGCAGGGTCGAAGGTTAGAGCCTGCGTGCCCAGGGTCGTCGGGCCCGTGGTGGATCCTACGTCCGCGCCGGGAATGGTGATGGTTTCGCTCCAGGCATTGGCGCCGGTCTTCACAAAGGTGGCGGTCAGCGTGTGTGCTTCGCCAAGAGAATCGTACACCTGAATCGGCTGGGAGAACGTCGATGTCGCATCCGCGTTGGCGTCGGCATTGAGATTGACGTCCATCGTGACGTTCTGCGTGGCCACCGGAGGCAGAATCGTGCCGGAAGGAACAATGATGTTGCCGATCGCGCCGTTGGTATTCAGGACGCCCGCCGTCGAAGTCCACCCCTGCACGTCTTCGCCGGTTTGCGTCTGCAGCGTGCCGTTGGCGCTCACGGTGAATGAACCGTCGCGCGTGAAGAGTTGCTGCCCATTGGCGCCCTGGACGACGAAGAAGCCGTTGCCCTCAATGGCGGCATCGGTTGCGCTGCTGCTGGTTTCAATGGATCCCTGCGTGAACTGCTGAATATTGAGCGGAGTGGTCACCCCGAGCCCCACGTCCGAGGAGGCCGAAGCCCCCATGGCCTGGCTCACCATATCCTGGAAATCGACGGTGCTGCCTTTGAAGCCTGTGGTGTTGAGGTTTGCGAGATTATTGCCGGTGGTATCGATGCCCGCCGACTCCGCTTGCAACGCCGAAAGGGCGACTGAAAATGCGCTGAATACTCCCATGTTTCCTCCTTATGACTGAGCTGGCTGTGTTGCGTACTTATTGATGGCGTCGGTGGTATCGGTACCCGTGGTGCCGTTGGTGCTGCCGCTGTTGGCGTTGGGGTCAACCGCGCTGGAGCCGATGGAACCCGCAATCTTATCGAGGTCCTGGCGCATGGCGAGCTGCTGTTCGAGTTGGCTGAACTCGGCCAACTGCGTCACAAACTGCGTGCCGTCCATCGGATTTGACGGATCCTGGTTCTTAAGCTGCGCTACCAGTAACTGCAGGAAGGTCTGTTCATTAGCGAGCGAGTCGCTCGCTGCGAGGCTTGCCGCCGATGTGGAAGTGTTGGATGAAGTGGTGCCGTTCGAATTCGAAGTACCCGGTGTGCCGGGAGTTGTTGCCGCCGTCGCCATATGGCTCGGCAACGCGGATGCTATGGCTGCCATGGTAATGTGCCCCCTGAATTGCGCCCCGCCGGAGTCTCGTCGAAATCGTCCATCCAGGCGGGCTGCTGTTGCTGCCGTCCGTTTTGCTGTTGGCCCTGACCGCTCCCGCCGGAGGTTTCGCCTCCGTTCGAGAAAGTCCTGCCGTTGGTGCTCGCTGAATCCGTCTGTGAAATCGCCTGCGTGCGCGGCGTCCACACTTCCGATTGAAAGTGCGCCTGGTCGAGACGAGTGGAGAGATCGGCGACATTGTCCTGCAGCGAACGAACCAGCGACGGATCGTCCGCCCTTACGCTGACTCTCAACTCTCCACCGCGGTCCATCACCCTAACGTCCACGCGTTGGTCATCGCTACCGGTTACCTGCAGCCGAACGTCGCGGATGGTGTTGTTGGCAGAGGGCGCTGGCGTCTGATCGATGTCGGCTGACCGTACGCTGGCGGGCTGATCGATGGCGTGAGCCGCATCGGCCCGAGCCGCCGCAAACTGTTCGACGGCTGACGAAGGCGTCGCCTGTGCCTGGCTCTCGGCTCTTTCCGAATGTTCACCGCTTTGTTCGGCGCCGTTCTGGACAACGTCGGTGATCGCTGCTGATGGCTGAACCGCGTCGCTCGCAGCCGCCACCGAACTCTGCGCGTTGTCCGGCGCGCTTTGACCATGGCTCGCCTGCGATTGGGGTTGCGGCGCCTGTGCCTGCGGCGCCGTCTGCTCGGCGGTCGTATCGGGATTGAGGCGCATGGCGAAGGCGAGTTGACCCGAGGACGCCGCGGAATTGGTGTCCGCTTCCGGCAGAGGGATTGTTGCGGGCAATTGCCCGCTGTCTTCTCCGGAACTGTCTGCGCCAGACTTGGATAATGGCCCTTTAGACAATGACAAGTCGCTCCCGTCATCCATGGCCGGCTTGCCTTGCGAGAGCGCGGGGTCCGTCGCTCGCACCTCAATATTGGGAAGAGCTCTGCCGGACTGAACGCTGGTGGGCTGTTGCTGAACGCTGGCGGCCTGAATCGGAGTGGGCTGGGTGAATTGCGGTAGGCCAAGGCCGGCAATTGTCTGCATGAGCACCGCCGCGCCGGACGGGCTGGCGTTCGCGTCCGCCTTTTTCTCGTCATCCGAATCCGACGCCGATTCATCCTCTGCCGGACTGGCGCTTGTGCCGCTCTTTGCCACCGTACTGCTGCTCCATGTCAGCAAGCCCAGCGAGGGCGCCGGCTGCTTCGCCACCGGAACCGCAACTGGCACGGGCGCAGCCGCAGCCTGCCTTGCGTTCTGGTCCTGATCCTGGGTGTCCTTCTTCGAATGACTCGCGCTCGAGTTTGCCTCGTCATTGGCCTGATGAAGCATCGTCGCGAACGAGCTCGATTGCGCGCCGCCGCCCGACTGCGAGTTGGAATTGTTTCCAACCCCGGAGTTCTGCGGAGGCGGGACGCTGGTGGGCAGAGCGGGAGGTGCGCTGCTTGCCGGTGCCGAGGTCACGACGCTGTAGCGTGCACACTCGTCGCCACCGGAGATTCGCTCAATTCAGGGGAGATTACCGCGAAAGGCCGCCACTCGACTGTCAAGAATTCGAGCGCCGCAAGCACGAAGACGCGAAATCTCGACGTTCGCGCGCGCGAATATCGAGACCGCCACTCGGCTTCCAGCATTCATATCGCACGGCCAGCGGCGTATTTCGCAGTTTTTCCCGGCTCGGTCCCCGGCTTGCACTCTTGCCGGTACATCATGGATCCGCTCACCACCACCGCCGCCAGCGGATTGCAGGCGCACATGGACTCGCTTGAGATGCTGGCCAACAATCTGGCCAACACCTCCACCGGGGGGTACAAGGCAGATCGCGAGTTTTACAGCACCTACATGGCGCCCGAGCTGGCCGGTTCCGACGATCCGATGACCAGCATTTCTCCCGTCGTCGAAGGGCCGTGGATCGATTTCAAGCAAGGACTTCTGCAGACTACCGGCAATCCCACCGACCTCGCGATCAGCGGATCGGCCTTTTTCGCCGTGAACGGCCCGAATGGACAGACGCTTTACACGCGCAACGGGAACTTTCAACTCTCGCCCACGGGAACCCTAATCACCAACGACGGCTATCCCGTGCGCCTTACCGGCGGGCAAACTCTGCAGGTGCAATCCACTGATCCGCTGCAGGTCAACCCCGAGGGACAGATCAGTCAGGACGGGTCCGATCTCGGCCAGCTTGAGTTAGTGGACTTTCAGGATAAATCGGACCTCACCAAGATTGGCGACACCTATTTCCGTCCTGCAAGTTCGAAAGCCGGGCCGGCGCCGGCCACCGACTCTCAAGTGAACCAGGGAAGGCTGGAAGCCTCCAACGGCGGAGGGTCGCAGGGTTCGGTCAGAATCGTCAGCCTGTTGCGGCAATTCGACATGCTTCAGAAGGCCATCAAGATTGGGTCGGAGATGAATCGGGAGGCGATTGAACAGGTCGCCAAAGTTGGTCCGTAAAGGAGATACGAATGATTCGAGCTTTGTACAGCGCCGCCAGCGGAATGAACGCGCAGGAAACGAACGTCGATAACATCGCCAACAATCTTGCCAATGCCAATACCAATGGTTACAAGATGCGGCGTGCGCAGTTCCAGGATCTGATCTATCAGAATATGATTCAGCCCGGCGCTTCGGCCAGTTCGCAGACCACGGTTCCCGCCGGTCTGCAGATCGGTCTGGGAACGCGGGCTGCGTCGAACGAGATCATCTTCACGCAGGGCAATTTCACGGAAACCGACAATCCCCTGGATCTGGTGATTCAGGGCAACGGGTTTTTCCAGATTCAACGCGCCGACGGAACCATCGCATTCACCCGCGCGGGTACATTCCAGCTCAACGCCAACGGCAACGTAGTGGATGCGAATGGAGACCTGCTGCAGCCTTCGATTACCATCCCCGCCGCGGCTCAAACTATCACGGTGGCGCTCGATGGCACGGTGAGCTACACTCTGCCGGGTCAAACTTCCGCGCAAAAGGCCGGACAGATTCAGCTCGCCACGTTTCAGAATCCCGCCGGTCTCAACAGCCTTGGCGCAACGCTCTACCAGCCGACCGATGCGTCCGGCGATGCACAAATCGGGACTCCGGGCGGCGCCGAAGGCGTGGGCACATTGATGCAGGGCTACACCGAGCAATCGAACGTCAGCGTGGTGGAAGAGTTCGTCAATCTCATCCAGAGCCAGCGCGCCTATGAGGCGAATTCGCGCGTGGTGAAAGCGGCCGACGAAATGTATCAGCAGGTAAACCAACTCGCACAATGATCCCTTTGCTTCTCCTGGCGGCAGTACTGCCCGCGGGGCCCTGCCGCAACATTAATTCGGATCGCATCTATGCGCGGGATCTTGCAACCGCCGTTCCACTATTTGCTTCGCTGCCTCCCGACGTGGCGATCGGTTACTCGCCGGCGCCGGGTTGGCAACGCACTTTCCACGTCGCCGAATTACAGCGTCTGGCGAATACGAACCATCTGGCCGGAACGGTATCGCAGGATGTCTGTTTCGCGTGGGCACTGGCCGTGCCTGACCCCGCCGATATCATCGCCGCGATGAAGAAGTCCCTGGCGGGACGAGATGTTCGCATTGAGGTAGTCGACCGCAGCCGTCAGGCCGCGCCTCTGGGCGATCTGGTATTTCCGCTTGCCGGCGCCAGCGTTCGATCGTCGGCACCCGTGGCGTGGCGAGGTTATGTTACGTATGCCGGCAACCGCCGTTTCACGGTCTGGGCCAGCGTGCTCATCACGGTGAAAGAGACCCACGTCGTCGCGTCGAACTCTCTGCACCCGGAAGAACCAATCCGCGAAAACGATGTCCACACGCAGCCGTATGAGGGTCCATTGCCGGCCGAGGGGACGCTCACGGATGTGAAAGCCGCTCTCGGCATGGTTCCGCGAAGGCCCATCGCAGCGGGTGACCAACTCGTCGCCAACATGCTCGAACCAGCCAAAGACGTCGTACGCGGGGACACTGTGGAGGTATTGGTGAACGGCGGCGGCGCACTGATTAAGACGGCGGGAATCGCGGAAGAATCGGGCAATCGTGGCGCCATGATCGTGGTGCGCAACATTACCAGCGGCAGGAAGTTCCGCGCCCGCGTGGAAGACAAAGACAAGGTGTCGGTTGTTCCCGGCGTTGCAACCGGACTCATTGCGAAGGATGAGAAGTCATGAAGCGCGTTCTCACAGTGGCGACCCTGCTTTTGTTGGCCTTTCCCGGGGCAGCATCGACGAAAAAGAAAAAGGATCAGCCGGACGCGAAATCGCCGCTCGATCAGTATGTCGAGGAAGCTCATCGCCGGGCAGGCTCGCCGCTGGACGACCCTGGGTCCCTGTGGTCTGGCGCGTCGCCTTTCAGCGATCTTGGCGCCGATGTTCGCGCTCGTCATATAGACGACATCGTCACCATACTAGTGAATGAATCGGCTTCGGCCGTTTCCACCGGGCAAACCAAGACCTCCCGTACCTCCTCGGCCAACTCGTCGATAACTCAGCTCGCGAGAGCCTTGCCCGCCACCGGCAAGCTCGCCAACTTGTTGAATGCCAATTCGAGCACCGCCCTCGATGGAGAAGGCACCACCAGCCGGGAGACGACGCTGACGGCAACGGTCACCGCGCGAGTGATCGACGTCCTTCCCAACGGCTATCTGATTATCGAGGGGAGCAAAACCATCGGAGTGAACTCGGAGAATCAGGTGGTCACCGTACGCGGCGTGGTGCGCCCCGCGGACCTATCCACCGCCAATGTTGTGCAATCTTCGAGCGTGGGTCAACTGGAAGTGAAGATTAACGGCAAGGGAGTGGTGAATGACGCGGTGCACCGCCCGAACATCGTGTACCGGTTCCTGCTCAGTTTACTGCCGTTCTAGAGGCCTGATGAAACGACTAGTCGTCGCGCTGTTAACGCCGCTCTTGTTCGGGGCCAGTGAGGGAGAGAACGTTCGCCTCAAGGACCTGGTATCCATCGAAGGCGTACGCAGCAATCAGCTCATCGGCTACGGTTTGGTGGTGGGGCTTGCCGGAACCGGCGACCGCCAACAGACGCTGTTTCCCGCGCAGAGCCTCGGCAACCTTCTGCTGCAGATGGGCGTGAGCATTAACCCGACGGCGATCACCGTCAAGAATACGGCGGCCGTGTTGGTGACCGCCACCCTGCCTCCCTATGCGCAGCCGGGCGCGGCTATCGATGCCACGGTTGCGGCGATGGGTGACGCCGCCAACCTTCAGGGCGGACTGCTGGTGTTGACCACGTTGCGCGGCATTAACGGACAGGTTTACGCGACCGCACAAGGCCAGGTGGTGACCGGAGGCTTCGTCGCCGGCCGCAGCCAGGCATCGCAAACTGTGAATCATCCCACCGTGGGCCGCATTCCTAACGGCGCTTCCGTGGAGAAACCCGCCCCATCTCTGCCGCTCGGCAATACCGTTCGACTGCAACTCAACGATGCCGACTTCACCACCTCGGCTCGAATCGCCGCGGCCGTGAACCGGCGCTTTGTCGCCAGCCCGCCGATCGCGCACGCCGACAACTCCGCCGTAGTTTCGGTGGCATTGCCGGGCGAGTACGCGAAGCAATCCACTGAATTTGTCGCCGAACTGGAAAAGCTGACCATACAGCCGGACCGGCCCGCACGCGTGGTGGTCAACGAACGGACTGGAACGATCGTGTTAGGCAACGACGTGCGCATCGCGCCCGTCGCGGTGCTGCATGGCAATCTCAGCGTGGTGATTCAGACCACCTTCGACGTATCGCAACCCTCGCCATTCTCCTCCACAGGAACCACTGAGGTGGTCCCCACTACCACCGTCGCCGTCAAAGACGAGAAAGCGCGTAACGTTGTTTTGCGGCAGGGTGCCACAGTCGAGGAACTAGTGAAGGCGCTGTCGGCAATTGGCTCGACTACGCGCGACGTGATCGCGATCCTCGAGAATCTTCGCGCCGCGGGAGCTCTGGACGCCCAACTGGAGGTGATCTGAGGATGAGCAGCCCGGCTATTGGCGTGCTGGCAACCGCGATTCAGCCTCAAGCGCCGTCTGACTCAACGGCAAATCCCAGTCCTGCGAAGCTCCACAGCGTCGCTCAGCAATTCGAAGCGTTGCTGATCGGCGAAATGCTGAAATCGGTTCAGGAGGCGGCAAAGGATTCGTCGGCGGATGGCGATGATGACGACGGCGATGCCGCCGGCGATTCAGCTATGGACATGGCGCAATCGCAGTTCGCTCAATCGATCGCCATGCAGGGCGGACTTGGGTTGTCGCACATGATCGAGACCGGTTTGGCGAAGGACAGCGCGAATCAAAAGGTGAAGACTTCCGAACCCGCTCCCACGGGCGCTAAGTTGTAGCCGTACGGCCCTGCGGGAGTCTCGGCTTGCTCGTCGCGCGAAGACTCATTTCCGCCACGTGCGGCCGCGCGGCCGGCTTCATTGGCTTCCTGCGTGAGTTTGTCCGCAACCTTGTACCAGCCATCCAGCAGATTCGACAGTAACCCAATCACTTCGGCCATTGGCTCGTCTTCCTGGCTCGCGTGCGCTCCGAGCAACCGTTGCTGCATGTAGCAGTACAGGTCCTTGAGGCGCGCGCTCAGGTCTCCGCCCTTCTCGTGGTCGAGCGACAAAACCAGCTCAGTGAGAATGTCGACGGCTTTGGAGATCGCCTTCGACCGTCCCCAGATATCGTTGGTTTCCAGACAATGCCGCGCCTGTTGGATGGCTTTGATGGCTCCCTCGTACAGAGCCGTCACCAGACCGACCGGGTTGCCGGTGGCGATATTGTTGTCGAGGTACGCGTTATACGGATCGTCCTGAAACACCAGATTGCCTCTTTGCAGTACATATCGCGCTTGAGGAAGCAGTTTAGAGGGAGTTTGGAGAGCGCGAGCGGAACCGGAATCCCAAAGCGCGCCCCCTTGACGGCAAGGCTTCAGTCGCCCGATTCCGGACGGTTGCGGATGGAATTGTCCATAAACCCGATCAGGCCGTCCAGCTTATCGGTGATCTCCGCAAGCCGCTGGTCGATGTGGTTCATGCGTCTTTCGTGCGCGGCCAGGCCTTCAGCCTGCTGCTTCTGAACCGTGGACTGTTGCTGCTGCACCGCTGCCATTCTGGCCTCGATCTCGCCAACCACCACCCGCGTGCCGTGGATTTTTCGGATCTCGGCCTTGAAGTCCATCGTCTCCGTTATCCTACCGCTCTCACCGCGCGAGTGCCGCCACCGCCGCTTTCACCTGCGGATCGTTCTTCGCTTCGACTTCGTCGCCCTTGGCCACTCCGAAAGCCTGATTGTAGATCTCCGTGCGCAGGCGCGCCTCAATCCAATCGTGTTCCTGGAGCCACTCGGAGACCGCTGGCTGGATGCCGTGCTCGGAAGCGAACAATTGGAAATCGTCGAGAATAGCGCCGCTCAATTCAAACGGTTCGGTGAGTTTGTGTTCCTGCGTGTAGTTGGTGGCGAAGGCCGTCAACAGGCCACTCGACTCGAGGGCGACTCGCAACCGCGTAGGCGCGTCGGGCGCCACCACAAGATCCGGCTGAATCCCGCCTCCACCCGGAACCTTGCGTCCGCCATCGGTTGTGTATTCGCGATGCGCGGCGATATCGCCGAGCTGTCCCTCGCGCAGCGGCTTCTGAATCGATCGCCCGCTGGGCGTGTAGTAAAACGCAGTGGTCAGCGCCATGCCCGTGTTGCCCGACAGCGTCATGACGCTCTGCACAAGACCCTTGCCATACGTGGGCACTCCCACGACGGTGGCGCGGTCGTGATCCTGCAATGCGCCGGTCACGATCTCGGCTGCGCTCGCGGTTTTCTCATTCACCAGAACGGCCAATGGGAAGCTGTAAGGCATCGCGCTCTTCGGCACATCCACTTCCTGGCCGGCATCCACCAAACGCCCATGTGCAGTGAGAATGCGTTGGCCGGGTTTGAGAAAATAGCTGGCCGATTCCATGGCGGTTTCCACCACGCCGCCGCCGTTATTGCGCAAGTCCAGCACCAGCCCCTTGAGGTGCGCGCCGCCGAGTTTCTCGATAGAGTCCTTCAGCAGCTTTGCCGTCTTCGGATCGAAACTGGCCACGCGAATATAGCCGATACCGGGTTCGAGCAGAAACGAACGATCGACACTGGGCGCATCGATCAGCTCAGGATCCAGCGTGAACCGCAACGGCCTGACACTTCCCGGCCGGCGCACCAACAGATCCGCCCGCTTCTGATGCGACTCACCCAGAAACTGCACCAGTTGCTCGAAGGTGAGCGCGGCGAGCGGGACGTTGTTAATGACGACGATCTCGTCGCCTGGTGACAATCCGGCTCGTGCCGACGGCGTTCCAGGCATCGCCTGCAGCACAATGACGCGGCCAGGCAGCACCGACACGATGCTCCCGAATCCCTTTTGCTCGGACCGCTCCATGGTCTTGAGCTGTTCGAACTGCTCCGGGTCGAAGAACACTGAGTGCGGGTCCAGTTCACGCAACATGCCGGGGATTGCGCCATCGTACACGGCGTGCTCACTGTCGATGGGATCGGCCTCGCGGCTCTCGACGGTGGCCAATACTTCTGTGAATTGCCGAAGCGACGATTCGACATCGGCGGTATTGGACGGCGGGGGCGTGGGCGCCACGAACAGGAAAACAAGAGGCAGCAGCATGCGATTAGCGCGAATAGCGGAGGCTCTCGCGCGTCCGGTGCCTCTCCAGCGCTAGTTCAATCAGCCGGTCAAGCAGTTTTGGCATGGGCAGGCCGCAGTATTCCCACATTTTCGGGAACATGCTAATGGAGGTGAAGCCGGGAATCGTGTTGATTTCGTTTAAGAACAATTCCCCCGTCGCCTGTTCCAACAGAAAATCCACGCGAGCCATGCCTTCGCAGCCGACCGCCCGATACCCGGCCACCGCGAGACGGCGCATTTCGGCGAGTTGTTTAGCGTCAAGATCGGCTGGCAACACGGTCTCTGCCCGGTCGAGCAGGTACTTGTCCTCGTAATCGTAGAATTCGCGCGAGGGCAGGATCTCGCAGGGCATGGCCGCTTCGGGATGTTCGTTGCCGAGCACCGCACATTCGAATTCGCGCCCCGCGATACCGCGCTCCACGATGATCTTGGTGTCAAACTGCGCCGCGAGACGCAGGGATTCGCGGAGCTCAGCCGCATCGTGCGCTTTCGAGATCCCAACGGATGATCCGAGGTTCGCGGGCTTCACAAACACCGGAAACGGCAAGGAATCGTACGCTGTGTTGTCGATTTCATCGCGCGAAACGACCACGTATTCCGCCACCGGAATCCCCTGCTGCAGACACAGCCGCTTGGTCACTTCCTTGTCCATCGAAACGGACGACGCGAGCACGCCGGCACCCACGTACGGCAGAGCAGCCATTTCGAGCAGCCCCTGCACCGTACCGTCCTCACCGAAGGTGCCGTGCAGCATCGGGATCACTATGTCGATTCCGGCATTCCCGTCCGGCTCCGGAACAATCGCTCGAGGAGACCAGCGGCCTTCCTGCGAGATCAGGATCTCGGATACCTCGTACTTATCGCGATCAAGCGCATCCAGAACCGCGCGTGCCGAGCGCATCGATATCTCATGTTCGCCGCTGCGCCCCCCTTTCAAAACAGCTACCCGCAGCTTCATAAAATCCGGTTTCCCAGAGCCGACATGATCAGTTCGACGGCCAGCACGGCCGTTCGGTTTACCTCGTCAATCACAGGGTTCACTTCCACCACGTCCATGGAACACATCAATCCGCTGTCGCACACGGTCTCCATGGTCAGGTGGGCCTCCCGCCACGTCAGGCCGCCTTTCACGGGCGTGCCGACCCCGGGCGCTTCCCTGGGGTCCACCACGTCCATGTCGAATGAGACGTGAAATGCGCTGGTTCCGGCCGAAGCAATCCGGATAGCGTCCTCCATTACGGTTCGCATGCCGCGCTCATCGACGTCGCGCATCGTAAAGGCGGTGACACCGGAGTTGCGGACGTAGTTGCGCTCGCGCTGGTCCACCGAACGAATGCCAACCAGTGCGACGTTGCGCGCTTCCACCTGCGGAGCGTGCCCGCCGATATGAGTCAGTTCCCGAGGACCGATGCCGATGCAGCAAGCCAGTGGCATTCCATGCACGTTGCCGCTGGGGGACGAATCGGGCGTGTTCATGTCGGCGTGCGCGTCAACCCAGATGAGCCCAATCTTCTCGTTCTTCGTGCGGAAATAGCCGGAAACGCCGGCAACCGTTCCCACGGCAATGGAGTGATCGCCGCCCAGAATAATCGGCGCGCGGCCCGATTCCATGGCGATCTTCACCATGTTTGCGAGCGCCGTGCAGGTCTCGGCGATTTGCGGCAGGTATTTTGCGTTGGCCGGTCCCTCGCCCACCATCTCCGCCTGAACGACCGGCGCGTTGCCGAGATCCACCACGTCATAGCCGAGCGACGCCACGCGGCTGAACACGTTGGCCACGCGCACGGCAGAGGGCCCCATATCGACGCCACGGCGGCCCGAGCCAAGATCGAGCGGTGCGCCAATAATAGCTATCGATTCGCGCATGTGCCCATCACGGCCGCGTCCGGTACAGCATGCGCGGATACGGAATCGTCTCGCGAATGTGCTCCAGCCCGCAGATCCACGCCACTACACGCTCCACGCCCATCCCAAACCCGGCGTGCGGAACCGTGCCGTACTTGCGCAGGTCCAGGTACCACTCGAACGCTTCGCGCGGCAAATGGTGCTGTTCCAGACGTTTCAACAGCAGATCGAGATCGTGAATACGCTGCCCGCCGCCTATAATCTCGCCATATCCTTCCGGTGCGATCACGTCCACACCAAGCGAAATCTCCGGCTGATCCGGCTGGAAGTAAAAAGCTTTCACCTGCGACGGATAACGATCCACCATCAGCGGCCGGTCGTAATCCTCGGCGATCATCGTCTCGTCGGTGCCGCCAAAATCGCTGCCCCACTGGATCTCACTACCCTTTTCCTGGAGCTTCTTCACGGCGTCGTCGTAGGTCATGCGCGGAAACGGCGCTTTCACCGCCTCCAGCTTGCCGACGTCGCGTTCCAGCGCCTGCAACTCCGGCCGACGGGTCTCCAATACGCGCTCCATAATGTAGACGACCAACTCTTCAGCAAGCTGCTTCACGTCTTCGAGCGTCGCCCAGGCCATCTCTGGTTCCACCATCCAGAACTCGGTCAGATGGCGCCGCGTCTTCGATTTCTCCGCGCGAAACGTCGGGCCGAAGCAGTACACTTTGCCGAAGGCCATGGCGTTCGCCTCGTTGTAAAGCTGGCCCGATTGCGTCAGGTACACTTTCTCGTCGTCGAAGTAATTCACCTCGAACAGCGTGGTGGTTCCTTCGCATGCCGACGGCGTGAAGATGGGCGTGTCCACCAGCGTGAAGCCGTTGTTGTCGAAGAAATCGCGAATCGCTTTGATAATTGCGTGGCGCACGCGGATGATCGCGTTCTGGCGGCGGCTGCGCAACCAGAGATGGCGATGGTCCATCAGAAAATCGGTGCCGTGGTCTTTCGGCGTGATCGGATACGGATCGGTCTCCGGAACACGCTGCAGGATCTCAGCGGTCTCCACGTCGAGCTCGAAACCACCGGGCGCGCGCTGCTCGGCGCGCAGCTTTCCTGTTACTGTCAGCGACGATTCCTGCGTCAGGTTCTTCAGCGCTTCAAAGGTCTCTTCCGGCAGATTGCTCTTCACCGCGACGCACTGCAGAATGCCCGTGCCGTCGCGCAGCAGCGGAAAACAGATCTTGCCCGACCGGCGAAGATTGTACAGCCATCCGCGGATTTGCACGGTTTCTCCCGCGTGCTTGCCCGCGTCGGCGATGGCTATTGAGGTTGCGGTTTCCGGCATTACAGGCTTTCGAGCCTTTCAAAGATCTCTTTCGCTTTGTCGAACGGATGCGGGCCGAATTCGGGAACTTCTTTCAGTTCCAGCAGCAGCGGATACTCCTCGGGGTGGCTGCGCAGAAGGCCCATGGCCTTCTTCCAGTCTATGGTGCCGCCCTCGGAGAGAAATGGGAAAAGATGCTGGTCGGACTTGCCGTCGTTGTCGTGAAGATGCGTCGACCGGACGCGGCTCTCCATGATGTTCCACGCCGCCTCCACTCCTTCGTTCATGTTCGCGTGGCCGATGTCGAAACAGAAACCCAGCTTTAAGTGCGTTTGCGCCAGAAAATCCACCAGACGCTGGGCGCTGGACAGCGCGTTGGGAATGTTCTCCAACAGGATCTCCACCCCGCGCTGCCGCGCAAAGCTGCTCAGTTCGTCGAGCGCGTTGAAGGCGGCTTCCACCTTGTGGTCGTCGTACTCCTCTTCACCCACGCCGATGTGCTGGATCATGTAGCGAAACGGAATCGACTCGGCCACTTCGAGCGCCCGCTTGATTTCATCCACCATGGTGATGCGCTTCGCCTTCACCACTTCGGTAATGGTGATCACCGCGTGCGGCCCGGAGCGTCCCCACAAGTCGTCCGTGTACATGGGCGAGTGCAGGGAGTGAAGCTGCATGTCGGAATCGCGAAACCAGGCGGCCACCTCGGCAATCTGAGCGCGGTTGGTGTAATCGAAGTGCTGCCGGGCACAATAGATCTCCACCGCGCCGATGCCGGCGTCCTGAATGCGGTCGAACCAAACGGTGCTCAGCCGGTGATTGGCAAAAAGGTGCGTCGACAGTACGTGGTTCATGCCGTTGTCACGGGGATAGAGGCTGAAGATTCAATTCTACCTGTTCGCCACAGGTGCAGAACGAAAGTTGTCGAGAACGCCGAGGAACCGCCTTGTGATACTCGGCAGTGAACAACCCTATCGGCGTGCAGGCTCAGCGCTTGTTTCGGTTTGATTATGCAGTTCCCGAGCCAGCGCAGTCAGCGCCTCGGCACTCGGGATCTGATTCCGCCGCGCGAGCACGGCGCCGCCCGGCGCTGGGTTCCAGTGGACGCGTCCACGGCCGTGGAGTCCGAGCCGGTACGTCAGAACCAGAGCAATCATCCGCCAGCCCAGCACCCAGGCTTTCCAAAACGATCCGGTGACCGAAGACTCCCCCACTCGCGAGCAATAGTTCATCGGGATTTCTACAAACGGAATACGGTGCCGAATCACTTCGAGCAGCACCTGCGGCCCGAAGTGCGACCCACCGATGGTCAGGTGCGGCCGGATGAGGCGAACTGCTTCTCGCGACAGAAGGCGCTGGGTGCAGCCCATGTCCGTCAGCAGCGTGGTGTTGAACACCAGCTCGGTCATCTTCGCCACGGCCCAATTGCCCCAGCGAAGGAACTTGCCCATGTTCGCGCCTTGCCAGATGAACTCGCGCGCAGTGCGAGTGCCGAAAACCACCGGAACGTCGTCGGAGTACGCCAGCAGCTTGGTGACGTCGTGGCCGCGAAAAGTGCCGTCGGGTTCCGAGAGAATCACCAGCCCGGCATCGGTATGATCGAGGCCGCAGAGCAGCGCGTTGCCGTAGCCCTGCCGGGTTTCAAAGATCTCACGCGCTCCGGTGCCCGCGATTTCTTCGGAAGTGCCGGGGGCCGCGTTGTTGTTCACCACGATGATCTCGTCCACCAGTCCAGTGGCGAAATAACTGAGCACGGTTGCGCGAATGGAGTCCTTTTCGTTATAGGTCGGGAAAATCACAGCAACTTTTTGACCGCGCCACATGGCTTACGCTTCGCCTCTCGCGGAAGGCTCGGCGACCGCCAGAAATTGTCCGGCGAATGGCCGGCCTGGCAGGCGCAGGTAAAGATTCACCATCCAGACCGCCTTCGGCCATCGCGATTTCATAGTGAACGGCGTAAAGCGAGACTCCGCGTGCACGACATCGAATCCGCAGGCTCGCAACAGACCGCTGAATCCTTCGTCGGTGTATATGGTCTTGTGCGTATAGTCGTCGAAATAGCGCCGGGGCTCGAGACGGAAATTCGGCTGAACGGCAATGAGTCTGCCGCCCGGCCTCAGTACGCGCCGCACCTCCAGGAGAATGCGCGCGCCTTCTTCCGCCGTGAAGTGTTCGAAAAAGTTCGAGGCAAACACCGTACCCAGCGAATGGCTGGCAATGGGCAGAGGATCGAGCGCAGACTGGATGATCGGCCGCACTTCTGACGCCCAGTGGCCGATCAACTCCGGATTCATGTCCAGCGCCCATTTTTCCGAGGCAGCGGAGAAACGCGAGAAGTCGCCGTAGCCCGCGCCGAGGTCGAGCAGGCCTGCCTGTGAATCCACCCATCGCGCGAGATACCGGCATAGCGCCCGCCACACACCGGCGCGACCGGCATCGAACGGCAATCGCACGCGATGGTATTCGCCCGCGAAGGTGCTCCGGCGAGCTTCGTCAATCACGCCGGGGCTCATAGACGTAGACACCATAGGGACCCTTCACGTGCTGGACCAGACGGTAATTCCGGCGAATGGCATCCAGTTGTGCGGTTGGCAGATGCACCAATTCCGCGCTCTCTTCCTTGGGCTGAGGCGCGAACACGTTATCCAGCAGCAGAATCGTCGCGAATTGCCGCGTGGATAAATCGCGCAAGAGCGGCCTCGGATCGCTGCGGCCAGCCTGGACGAGGAGGGTGTAGATAAGCGGTTCCACTTCGATGCTGCCGCGATACAGCACTAACGAGTCGTAGTGGCCGGAAAGCACGCGTCCAGGCTGGTCGACGTACCTTTTCAGGGCAGCGGTTTCCGCGCTGCGGGCCGGTTCGAGCAGGGCCCGTTCGGCGATCACGCGCGCGGTCAGCAGAACGTTGAGGGTCACGTGCAGCAGCAGGGGGATCTGCAGCAGCGTTACCCAGGTACGCCGGTCGGCAAACAGGTTGGGGAAGAATTGCAGTTCGCCAAGGGCGCACGCGGCGCACATTGGCATCACCAACATCATCTCAATCTGATAGTTGAGGTCCGAGCCGATCTTGGGGGAAGTCAGCAACCAGACAGCGGTGGAGAGTCCGGCGTAAACGTACAGTGGTGCGGTGCGGCGTGACGCGTGCCACGCTCCCACCGCGGCGGTCAGAATGACGCCGGCGCCGGTCAGCATCAGATACTGGGCCTGTTGCAGGAGTTTGAACCAGGCGAACGGGTTGATATTGGCGACTATGGCGTCGCTGAAATAGCCGCCGTGGGTAATGGCGTTCAGAGCCAGCGCAATGCTGGCGCCCACAGCTCCCACTCCGGCGATCCACCACGCGGCGCGCTTGCGATCCTCAGCCAGCAGGGTGAGCCCGATGGCTGCCCCTGCGGCCACGGACGTCTGCTTGGTAAACACGGACAGAATCACGAGAATCGCCGACCAGACCAGCGGTTTGATCTCGCGCCTCTCCCGATACCGCAGAAACAGGGTGAAGGCCGCAAGCGAAAAGCACGCGGCGAGCATGTCCACTTGCCCCACCGTTCCCCAGAAGAGGATGTTCGACGTGGATGCCGCCAACAGTACTCCTGTCGCGCGCGCATAGCGGTCGCGGGTCAGGTATCCGAGTGCTTTCCAGCACAACCAGAGCGAAGTCAGCAGTGCGGCAAACGAGAGGATGCGCCCGCTGAAGTACGGGCCCGCTCCCCATTTGTGCATATATCCCGAGGCTGTGTAGAAGATCGGGCCGTAGGGCGAAACGGTGAAGGGGTAGCGATTGAGATCGTAATAAAGGCCCTGGCCATGTGTGAGCATGTTCGAGTGGATCGCCACCAGCGCCTCCACCGGCGTGAATTCGTGCCGCGACCACAGCAGGACCGCCAGGTGTCCGGCAAGGCCGAACGCCACGAATAACGTGATCCCGAGCAAGACGCGTTTGCATAGCCGTTCCCGCGACGCGGCGTTAACCAGAACGGGTCGCAGGACTTGGGGCGCAATTGTAGTCGAGGCGGCCATGGATCGCCTACTTGTGTTCCATCGGTCATGTGGGCCCGCAGCTTTAAGGCGCTCCCGTGGTCCAATCGGACGCTGCCCGAACTCCCCTGCAAAAGGGCTGCGCGCGCTCGGAGCGGGGGCGGCGCACCACGCTGCTAAAGTCCTCCTCCAGCGGGGCCGATGGTCCAATCAGTCAGCATGGCTGCCAGCATCGGTGTCTCCGCCACCAAATCGCCTCGATCGAGTGGCGCCGCCGCAGATCCGCCGGTGCCTGCGTGGCTCTTCCCGGCATTGTTCGCGGGCGCGATCCTCGCCTATTGGATGTCCCGTATTTCACGCGGCTTCTGGATCGACGAGGCGACGGCGTATTGGATCGATCAGGGCGGCCTGGCGAAGGCCTGGTCAAAGCTCGAGACATTCCCGTTCGGCCAGTCTCTTCTGTATCAGTACGTCGTGTCACCATTCCTGTCGGATGGCGCGCATAAGGAGGCGCTGCTGCGGGTTCCTTCCGTCGCCGGTGTGCTTCTGGCGGCCTGGCTGCTGTATAAGCTGACCGAACGGATAGCGGGACCGGGCTCCGGCTGGCTCGCGGTGGTGCCGTTTGCCTGCACCGGCGCGATTGTTGAGACAGCCACCAACGCGCGCCCATACGCGCTGGGACTCGCGGTCATCCTGGCTTCTTTCTGGAGCTTGCGCGAATGGGTGCATACCGGGAAAAGATCGTGGCTCGCGCTTTACTGCGCTTCTTCGGCGTTGGTCGTCTACTTTCATTACCTCTTTGTGCTCATATTCCTGGTACAAACGGTGTATCTGATAGCGGCACATTCCTCCGGAAGGCTCTTTTCCTGGGCGCGAATTCTGGCCGTGGCATTCGCGATTGTTGTTGCCGCGGTTCCGCTGGCGAAGCAGATGTTGACGCTTGTAGGCCAGGCAGACAAGTGGACATCGGCTGTGAGACCCACGGCAGGCACCTTCCTGAGTCTTTTTCCGTGGCAGGTTGCCATCACGGTGACGATCGGACTCTTTCTTTGCTTTGTGCTTCATCGCGATTGGTTCGCAAATGTGTTCGCTCTGGCGGGCGACGACTTGATCCTGCTCGTCGCGTGGGTGCTGCTGGGACCTCTGGTGATGTTCGTTGCACAGCGCACGACCTCGCTGGCCGTCTTCACGACGCGCTATCTCATCTATGTGTTTCCACCGTGTTTCATACTGCTGGCATGGTGTATCCGCCAGATGCGGAATCGACGCGCGCAGTTCGCACTCGCGCTCGCAGTCGTGCTAAACGCCGCGCTTTACGTTCGCGACGTCGGAGCCAACACGCCCGAGTGGCGGACGCCGCTCCGGGTTGCGCAGAGAATTGCCGGCGGCGGCACGCCGATCCTGCTTCGCAGTCCCCACGCCGACGGTGTCGGGTTCGATTGGAAAACCGAGCCCAACCCGGCTCACCACTATTTCGCGCAGCTTGGTCCGTATCCGGTGCGAAATGAGATCATTCCGGTGCCGTTCTTCGTGGACGCCGCCGCCGAGCGATACCTGGAACAGGAGATCGAGCGCCGCATGGCGGCGCAACGCCGCTTCTGCCTGATTGCCAACAAGGGCTCCGACGTACTGGCAACGCTGCCCGCCTGGTTCCGAACGCACGGGTTTGCCGTCGACACACGCGACTGTGCCGGCATCGAGGTCCTGTCTTTTCAACGTTAGCCGCGTCCCGAATGGAGCGCGATTGTCGATCCGGCTTTCAGCGGTGCGCGGCCTTTGATGTTCCACCTGGACTTCCGGGTGCCATTGTGCGACGCTGGCGTCTTGGGCCACCCGGAGGCCACACCATCGTCAAAATCTGCGTATTAGCCAGCAGCAGCGCGGGGAATTCCACGTTCATCGCCACCGGGCGCACGCGCATTCTGGTGGACGCGGGGCTCAGCCGCAAGGAAATCCTCGCGCGGCTGGCGGCCATCGGCGAAGACGGCGAAACCCTGGATGCCATCCTGATTACGCACGAGCACACCGACCACGTCAGCGGCCTCGTGCCCATGGCACGTTGCGGCGGCCGGCGCAGTATCCCTGTCTTCCTCACCACCCTCACCTCGCCGGCAATCCCGTGGGGCGAGTACACGCCGGTGCTGGAACGGTTCCAGGCAGGCTCTACGTTTACAATTGGAGATATTGAAGTGGACAGCTTTACCATCCCCCACGACGCCGTCGACCCGGTGGCGTTCTCATTCCGCACTCAGGGGTTGAAAATCAGCCAGGTCACCGACCTTGGCTACCTGCCCGATTCCATCAAAGTTCACGTGAGCGGCAGCGACCTGCTGGTCCTCGAATCGAATCACGACCTCGATATGCTGAAGGTAGGTCCTTATCCGTGGTCGGTGAAACAGCGCGTGATGGGGCGAAATGGTCATTTATCTAACGATGTGGTTTCGAGTTTCATTCGAGACGATCTGGACACCCGAACCAGCACGCTCGTGCTCGGCCATATCAGCGAGCACAACAACCACCCGGCCATTGTCGAGCTGATGGCTTCTCAGGCATTGGACGGTCGAACGTTATTTACGAAACTTGTAGTAGCCGAGCCGCGGCATCCCACGGAAGTGTTCGTTTACTAATCATGATTGCCCGCTATACGAGGCCCGAAATGGGCCGTATCTGGAGTGAAGAGAACAGGTTCCGCCAATGGCTGGAGGTGGAGCTGGCGGCCGCCGAAGCGCTGGCCGAAACCGGCGAAGTCCCGCAGGATGCCGCTCGCCTGCTCCGCGAGCATGCCGACTTCACCGTCGACCGTATCGACGAGATCGAGCACGAGGTACGGCACGATGTCATCGCATTTACTACGACTGTCGCTGAATCCATGGCCGCTGCTGGTCACGCTGAAGCCTCCCGCTGGCTGCACTATGGCCTGACCTCTAACGATGTCGTGGACACCGCGCAGGCCCTGATGGTAAAACAGGCCTCCGCATTGATCCGGCGAGGGATTGCTGAGCTCTCCACAGCTCTCCATGAGCGCGCATTCGAGCACAAGCACACCGTGCAAATTGGCCGAACGCATGGAATTCAGGCCGAACCGATCACGTTCGGTCTGAAGGTGGCCCTCTGGTACGACGAGCTTCGTCGAAATCTCGCCCGTTTCGACGCTGCCGCGGAAGATATGCGGGTGGGGAAGATCTCCGGTGTGGTCGGAACCTTCGGCCATGTCGGCCCGGATGCCGAGGAGCGCATCTGCGAAAGACTGGACCTGAAACCGGCGGCCATTGCCTCTCAGGTAATCTCCCGGGACCGGCACGCCGCATGGGTGTCGGCCCTCGCTTTACTGGCTGCCACATGCGAGAAGATCGCTTTAGAGATCCGGCATCTGCAGCGCACTGAGGTCCGGGAAGCCGAGGAGCCGTTTTCCCCGGGGCAGAAGGGTTCCTCAGCCATGCCGCATAAGCGTAACCCCGTGACCTGCGAGCAAATTTGCGGCTTGGCCCGAATAGTACGATCCAACGCCCAGGCGGCGTTCGAAGACATTGCACTGTGGCACGAACGCGACATTTCGCACTCGTCGGTGGAGCGCGTGATCCTTCCCGATTCTGCCATCCTGGTGGACTATCTGCTCGCCAGGACGGTGTGGCTGGTCAAGGGCCTGCGCGTCAACGCCGGTCGCATGCGTCAGAATCTCGAACTTACTAAAGGTTTGATTTTCTCGGGCCAACTTCTGCTCGACCTGACTGCGGCCGGTATGCTTCGCGAGCGGGCGTACAGCGTTGTTCAGCGCCATGCCATGCGGAGCTGGGAGGAAGGCAGTGACTTCCGCAAGGCCATCGAAGCCGACCCGGAAGTCAGTAAACTCCTTGCGCCTGAGGAGGTTGCGGCGGCGTTCTCGGTGGAGCGATACCTGCAACACGTAGACCGGATCTTTGCGCGGGTGTTCCACTCGGAATAGTCAGTCGGCATACTACTCCGGTAGCAAAGGTACCACCAGGTACTATTGCCCGGACATGTCGGTTTTTTTGTTCGTCAAAAATCAAGTATTTCAATTTCCATCTCTTGCCCTTACACTTCTCGTATGGGCGCCACGAAGACCGCCGAGCTCGCGCTGGCAAGAGTCTTGCTCGTGGATGATAACACTGCCGCCCGGTTAACCCTCCAAACCGTTCTCGAAGCTGGCGGCTATCGCGTTGATTCTGCTGCATCTGCGGCCGAAGCCGTGGGCAAGCTGGACGATTGCGAATACTCGCTGGTGCTGAGCGATATGGAGATGGAATCGCCCTTTGCCGGTCTGAAGGTTCTGGCGCACGCCCGCATGATGGACTATAAGCCCGCCACCGCGCTGGTGGCGAGTTGCCAGGATGGGGTTGCCGTGGAAGGCCACCCGGACATGCTCATTGAGCCCGAGGATGTCCCTGATTTGCTTGAGGATGTAGCGAGTTTGATCGGGGAGCGGGCGGCGCGCCGCATGCACCGGGAACTACGTCTGCTGCACCTCGATTAGCGCCTTTTCGAACGCGTCCAGCTCTCCCGCGAAAAAGTGATCCTTCGCTTCGATCCAGATTAGTTTCTTCGGCTCGGCCAGTGAATCGAACCATATCTGCATGGCCTCGCGCGGACCGTATTGGTCGTGAGTGCTCTGTATGAAGACTCGCGGCACACCGCATTGAGGGGCAGCTTCCTGATAGGCTCTCGGAAAACCAACGAGGAGGGCCCGGCGCGGGTGAGGTTTCTCGCAGGCGAGCCGCAAGGCTATTCTTGAACCGAAAGAAAACCCGGCAGTTGTAGACGGCAGGTCCGGGTACCGCTCGCGAAGTAATCCCAGGGCCACGCGAGCGTCATCGGTCTCGCCGTCGCCGTTGTCGTAGACGCCCTCGCTTAGGTTGACGCCGCGGTAATTGAAGCGCAGCACCACCGCCCCTGCCTGCCGAAGTCCGCGCGCCATGCGATAGACCACCTTGTTATGCATCGTTCCGCCATGCTGTGGATGCGGGTGGCATACCAGCGCGGCTTCGCGCGGCTCGCCATGCTCAGGCTCTTCGAGCAGTGCCTCCAGCTTTCCCGCGGGGCCGTCGATGAAGAACGATTCGATACGGCGGGGCAAGGTCAGTTGGACCGGTAGTTGGTGAACTGCATGTCGATGCCGAAATCATGCCCCTTGACGAGGTGGATGATCTCCTGGAGCGTGTCGCGATCCTTGCTGCTGACGCGAACCATGTCGGCGTTGATAGACGCCTGCACCTTCTTCTTGCTGTCCTTGATCAGCTTCACTATTTCGCGCGCTTTTTCGATGGCAATGCCCTGCTGCAGCGTAATTTCCTGCCGCACACTGGAACCGGCCGACGGAATGACAGGGCCGTAGGTTAGCCCCTTCAGCGGCACCGAGCGCTTCACCAGCTTCGCTTGCAAGATCTCCGTGATGGCCGTGAGCTTGTACTCGTCCTGGCTGGCCAGCAGGATTTTGTGGTCTTTTTCATTGAGCTCAATGGTGGACTTTGTGTTCTTGAGATCGTAGCGCTGATCGATCTCCTTGGTCGCCTGGTGGATGGCGTTGCTCACTTCAGCGAGGTCGATTTTGGAGACGATGTCAAAGGTGTTTTCGGGCATGGGTGGCTACAGCAATATGATACCGGAGCGGGCTTCGCGGAAGGCTCTGCCGCACCGCTGCGCTACTCTGAGTGCATGCCCCTCGCAGATTCCTTCTTCGGGCGAAAGTTTGCCATTACTACCGGAGATCTCGAGGGCTGGCTGGCTGAAGCCCTGTCTTCGGGCGGCGATTACGCCGACCTCTATTTCGAGTATCTCGCTACCAGCAGCATCGGCATGGACGAGTCCATCGTCAAGAGCGCCATGCAGGGCGTC
>JBEKFB010000002.1:0-53187 GCA_050013535.1 Bryobacteraceae bacterium
TCGGTCCAGCGGAGGTGAAGATCGCCGGCGGGCGTCATCACGCGGACCGGACTTTTTGCGAGACCGCGCAAAATGGCCGCCGCTGCCGCGCCCGTGGACCCTGTACCTGAGCTCATCGTTTCGCCCACTCCGCGTTCATAGAACACAACGTCGATGGTGTGTTCGTCCAGCACGCGCACAAAGGAGACGTTGGTGCGGTTGGGGAACATCGGGTGACGCTCGATGGCCGCACCCAGCTCGCGCCAGTTCGCGGGGAATTCCTCGACGAGGATCGCGGCCTGGGGGTTACCCACGTCGAGAATCGTTACTTCCATGCCCAACAGCGTTTGAATGCCTTCGCCGCGCGGCTGGCCCATATTCATCTCGAATGTGTAACGAGCGCCGCTCCATTCCATCAGCCGCAATTCCTTCACACCCGCGCCAGTGCGGATGTGAACCGCGTCGCCTGAAGCTTTGCCGGAACGCAACGGATCTCTCGCATCCACCAGCATCCATCCATCTGCGCCGACGCCGGTGTGACGCTCGCATATGGCCCGGGCTACGTCCGGCAGATGGTGCGCGGGGGCGAGTTCGGTCCACGTGAGAAGAAAATCATTGCCTGCGCCGTGGGCTTTGGTGAACGGAATGGTCATGTCAGTTACGCCGCCAGATGTACACCGTGGGAGCGCCTGGCACGTTTATAGCACGCACCAGCCAGTAGCGCGGCGACCCGGCGACGGCTCGGAAAACGGTATCGTTCTTTTGTCCAACGGCCCACTCTTCGTCAAGCATTAGATCCGGCCGGGCCATCGCGCCATCCCACGCGGGGACGTTGCCTTCGTGAAGGGTCTCCCGAAGGGGGATGCCGGCGCTTTGGAAAATGCCGGTGACATCGCCGAAGCAGGCTACAATGCCGCTGCCGTTGTAGTTATGGGCGAGTTCGGTTGCGGCCTGTGCGGTCCATGCCCGCCGAGTAGCGGAATTTACCTCTGATTCTTTCCAGCAAAGCCAATTGTCGGGGGGGGGATGGATGAGCCAGGGCGTCACTGCGGCGACCGCGACTGCCAGCGCAGCGATCCTGCGAAGTGGGCCGGGAGGTGCGATCAGGACGGCGGCTCCTGCAGCGAAGGCGAGCAAAGGCAGAACAGCCAGGGCGTAGCGAGTGTTGTAAAACGAATGCGGCCAGAGCGAGGGAACATAGATGGGCACGCTGCCGGAGTGCATGCTCCACAGGTAGAACAACGGTGTCAGGGCGAGGAATGCCAGCGGCCACCATGCTCGCCGCCACAAAGCGACCAATAGGCCAAGCCCGCCGATGAAGAACGGCGTGAGCCCAGCCACGTTCACGGCCGCGGTGCCGAAGTAGAGCAGGGCAGTGGGCCAGTTGTGATCGCCCGGGTACCGTGACAGCCCGGCGCGGAGGCCATGTTGGTAAATCGCCTGCGCCGACCATTGGCCGTTATAGAATTCCATCGTATTTCCCCAGAAATACCAATTATGCGCAAGCCAATATAATGGTCCCGCTGCGGCGATCGCGGAAAACAATGCGGCCTTGATCGAGCGGTGCGATTTCGCCGCCGCCAGCACATATACGGCGGCAAATGGCAACAGAAACCATCCTTCGTAGCGTGTGAGCGTCGCCGCGGCACCGGCAACACCGGCGAGAACCGCGCATCCCGCGGAATCCGATTCGGCGAAGCGAACTGTCGCATACAACAGCGCGGCCATGGCCGCAAAGAATATCGGCTCCGTCATTGGCGTCGCCTGCAGGTACAACAGGTTCGGATTGAACGCGATCACAGCGAGACCAGCCCACGCCGCCGCCGAGCTCGCGAACACGCGCCGTATCGTGGCAAACAGCAGCCCGCCCGCCAACACGAAGCACAACGCCGCCGGAATTGCCCCGGCCAGTCCCGTGCGCCAGAGCCAATCGTTCCTCACCAATGGCAGCATCAGCGCGTGCGGCAACGGCAGCCACACGGTGCCAATCTGATAGATCCCCGGCGTGCGTGAATCGAACACGCGGCGTGCGATGTTGATGTGGGCCTGAGCGTCGCCATACCAGAGCGTCCAGCCGTTGACGAAAGTCAGCACGACGAACGCGGCGCTCAGTAAGGTCAGCGCTCCGAAAGCCAGCGCGGTTTCAGAATTCCGTGCAGTCACGGAACTCGGCGAAGCGTTTGTCAATTTCGTCGCGGGTGAGAGTGCGGAAGCGGCCCGGGCCAAATTCCTCGCAACAAAAGCTGCCCATCACCGAGCCGTAGATCACGGCGCGGCTCAAATCGCGCCGGTCCACCTTACCGCTCTTCAGGTCGCAGCCGCGCTCGGCGAGGTAGCCAATGAAGCCACCGGCGAAGCAGTCGCCCGCGCCCGTCGGGTCGAAAACTTCCTCCAGCAGGTAGCCCGGCACCATGAAATACGAATCGCGACGGAACAGCATCGCGCCGTATTCACCACGCTTGATCACCAACGTGCTCGGTCCCATGTCGAGAATCACGCTTGCGGCACGGCGGAGATTGTGCTGGCCGGAAAGCATGCGCGCTTCGCTGTCATTGATCAGCAGAAAATCCCAGCCGCGGATGGTGGCGAGCAGCTCATCGCGATAATCCTTAATCCAGTAATTCATGGTGTCGCCGCCGGTCAGACGCAGGCCATTCATCTGCTCGCGCACGCTGCGCTGGAGCGCGGGCTGGATGTTGCCGAGAACGAGATATGGATATGAGCGGTAGCGCGCGGGCAGCTTCGGATTGAAATCCGCGAAGACGTTGAGGTCGGTTTGTAGCGTGGTGCGGTCATTCATATCGGCGGAATAAACACCGGACCAGAAGAAAGTCTTGCCGGGAACGCGTTCCAGGCCTTCGAGGTCGATCTTGTGCGAGGCGAGCAGGTCGATGTCTTCCTGCGCGAAATCTTCGCCGACAACCGCGACGACGGCAGTCTGAGTAAAATATCCGGCCGAGAGCGCGATGTACGTCGCGGCGCCGCCGAGTATCCGGTCCACGCGGCCATGCGGCGTCTCCAGCGCGTCATACGCAACCGACCCGACCACGACTAATGACATTGCTCGAATTGTATCCTGGCGACGCCAATGCGGCGGACTTTGGCGCCTCGTTCGGTAACATTGGAAGTTGCCGCACCTGCGTCACAATTTTCACGTTTTCCCCGGTCTGATTCTGTTGCTGATTTGTTTGACCGCGCAGGCCGCTCTGACGTACTGGGGCGCGCGGCTGTTGAAGGCGCGATGGGCGCGTTTGGCGCTCTATACGCTGAGCGCCGGTTGCATCGCAGTCTACTGCGCCGGATATCTCACGCTGTTCGGCCAGGTCTACATACGGTTTTCCTCACCCCTTGTCACGTGGACGCAGGCGGCTGCTTTGCTCCTCGGAGTGTGCGCCACCGGGATGACCATTGTGGGCGCCGCGGTGCGAAGTATACCGTTCCGTGCGGAACGCCGTACAGCGTTACGGGCTGCGGGAGCGGCGGCTCTCTCCACTCCGGCCCTGGCCCTGGCATTCGGCATCCTGCATCGCGACGATTTCCGCATCAGTGAGGTGCGCGTGCCCATCCCGGGACTGCCTCGCGATCTCGATGGACTCCGCCTGGTCCAAGTTTCCGATATCCATCTCAGCCCGTTCCTCAGCGAGAAGCAACTGGGGCGCGCCATCGACATGGCCAATGAGACCAGGCCGCACATCGCGCTGGTAACCGGCGATCTGATCTCGCGCCTTGGCGATCCGCTCGACGCATGTATTCGGCAGATCGCGCGTCTCCACGCGGACGCGGGTGTCTTCGGCTGCATGGGAAATCATGAATCCTACGCCGGAGTGGAGGATTACACCGCGGCCGCCGCCGCTCGCCGTGGCGTCCGGTTTCTTCGCTCTGAGAATACTCGTCTGCGCTTCGGCAACGCCACGCTGAATCTTGTTGGCGTGGATTATGAGCCTTTCCACTCGATCTACCTTGCAGGCGCCGCGCGTATGATGGCCGCGGGCTGTCTGAATGTGCTGCTCTCGCACAATCCGGACGTGTTTCCGGTGGCCGCGGAGCAGGGATGGGACCTCACCATCAGTGGGCACACGCACGGGGGCCAGATTGGAGTTGAAATCCTGCGCCACAATGTCTCGCCGGCGCGCTTCTACACTCCATATGTGCGAGGCTTGTACCAGGTTGACCGCGTGGCCGGGTACGTTTCCACGGGTCTCGGCACGGTGGGCTTGCCGGTCCGCCTGGGCGCACCCCCGGAGGTCTCCCTGATACGCCTGTGCGCTACCTGATTCTCAGCGACATTCACTCCAACCTCGAGGCACTCAACGCGGTGCTGGCCGACGCGAAAGGCAAGTACGGCCGGATTCTGTGTTGCGGAGACATCGTTGGCTACGGGCCCGACCCGGACGCCGTCACCGCGTGGGCGCGGGAGAATGTGGATGTCATAATTCGTGGAAATCACGATAAGGCCTGCGCTGGTTTGGAGGATCTCGATTGGTTTAATCCGGTGGCGCGCGCTTCGGCGCTGTGGACCATGGAGCAGATGGATGCCGCCAATCTGGAGTGGCTGCGAGCTCTGCCACAGGGGCCGATTCAGGAGGACGGCATTGTGTTGGTGCACGGTTCGCCGCTCGACGAGGACGAGTATCTGATCACGGAAATGGATGTGGAACAGATTGGCCCGTATCTGGGAGGCCGGATATGGATCTTCGGCCACACGCATTTACAGGGTGGGTTCCTGTGCAACGCGAAAGGCGTACAGCGGATCCCGCTTCGTGTAGTCCTGGAGCCGGTAACCCTGCCCCTCGGCGTTAATCGTTCCTGGCTGATCAACCCCGGTTCGGTAGGGCAGCCGCGCGACATCGACCCGCGCGCCGCCTGGATTCTGTGGGATTCCGAAGAGCGAGCGGTCACCTTCTGCCGGACAGAGTACGACGTTGAGGCTACGAAAAAGAAGATTCTGGATGCCGGGTTGCCGGAGGTTTTGGCCGTGCGGCTGGAATCGGGCAGATAGCCAGGGGTCGAACCTGGGTGAAGACGGCAGAAACCCGGCGGGGCGAACCCCTGTGCCACCGGCGCAAAATGCCTTAGCGAAAAAACGGTACCTTCTTCTCATGTCGGGAAGGGAATTCCAGTCGATACCGGGTTCTAAAGGAGCACTTTATGGGCTCTTCAGTAACCGGTGTCAACTCTTTCAATCCATCAGCTCTGCTGAGCTCGTTGCTCTCGCCCTCGTCGTCGACGGCTTCGTCAACAACAACAACGAACGGCGTGAGTGCGCAACAGGAATTGTCCGCGATGCAGCAAAGCGGCGATCTCGGCGGATTTCTGTCCGATTCAGTGGCCGTCGGCGTCATGCAGATCTCAGAGCCTGACTCGACGCCATCTTCAGCCAGCACGGATGTCTCCAATTTGGTTAATCAATTGATTGCCGCGTATGCCACGCCGGCAGATACTCCTGCAACCTCAGTCACGACGCCAACAGCGGCATCCTCGGCAAAATCGCCAACTACTTCGCCGGACAGCGGCACAGACAGCAGCACAGCCACCAGCCCGACCGGCACCACGGCGCCCACAACAGCAGCCGATCTTTCGACCGATCCGGCCCTGGCGATCATTCAGGCGATGGTAGAAACAGGATCCCTGGGCTCGACATTGGCAGCTTCAGTGGGAGCAAGCTCGCTTACCCAGACCGTCACTGCGTCTCAGACACCTTTGGCGGCGATTGCGTAGTAGCCTTTACGCGCCTGCACCAGGTAATCGCCGCTCTTTGGCCGCACTTCGATCTCACGAAACGCGCCCGCTCGCTCCGTGCCGCCGGGCTTCCACGCGATCGCATACTGGCTGCGCATTTCGTCCTGAATGTCTGTGAAGGCCTCTTGCAGCGTGTGCTTCTTGTCTATGGTGAACGTACGGCCCCCCGTTTCATACGCCATGTCGCGCAGCCCCGCGAAGCCCGCACTGTCGTCGTCGGAGTGCCCGAAGCGCTGCAGGCCGGTGTCGACATAATAGATGCTGTAGACGATCGTGTCGGCGCGCTGCGCGGCTTCCACCGCCTTGCTCCGCGTGTAGTAACTGCCGCGATCGTTACCGTCGGTGATCAGCAGGATAGCCTTCCGGCCCGCTTTGGATGAAAGCTCATCGTGGCATGCCAGGTAGATTGCGTCGTATAACTTAGTGCCTCCGTGGGACTGACTTTGCCCGGTGCCATGGCCGCTGTGCCGACCGCCGCCTCCGCCGCCGGGCCAGCCACCACCGCCTCCGCTGCCAGGCCAGCCTCCACCTCCGCCACCGCCAGGCGATCCCCCGCCTCCGCGGCCGCCGGATCCGCTGTCGCCCTGCACGCGCTTCAGAGCCTCTTCCATCTTTGCGGCGGATTGCGTGAAATCCTGCTCGAGCGTGGTGTCTTTGCCGAAGGAGATCAGAAAGGCCTCGTCTTTTACGCGCATCACGCTGGAAATGAATTTCGATGCCGCGTTGCGTTCGTCGCCCAGCAGGCGAGTCTGGCTGCGGCTGATATCGATCAACAAACCGAGCTTCAACGGCAGATCTGTATCCCGGGAGAATTGGGCGATACTCTGTTCCTTGCCATCGTCGAGGACGGTGAAATCATCTTTTGTGAGATTGCCGACCAGCTCGCCGCTCTCTTTTTTCCGAACCGAAAACAGCACGTTTACCAGTTCGACATCCACGCGGATGGATGTCTTCGGCTCTGGCGGGGGAGGCGTAGACTCGGGCGGCGGTGCTTCTTCGGCCGGCCGCGGGCGAGCTACGGTATCTGAAGAAGGCGCGTTCTGCCCGGCACGCAGCAGATTCCGGCCGAGCAAAGCGGTTAGAGCGACGGCACAACTCCTGCGTGTCATAGCGGGACTATTTCCGGTGATGCTCGCGGCCCTCCTATGGTTACAGGGGGCCTTCCAGGATCTTACAAATCCTTGACTCTATGTGGCGGTGCCCGTGCTAAATTCATAGCGTGCGGCTGCTGGTGGTGGATGACGACGTGGAATTGTGCGCGTTGCTGGGCGAATTTCTGCATCGCGAAGGTTACACTGTCCAGTTTGAGCATGAGGGCCGCGCCGGGCTTTCTCAGGCCATCGAGGGCGGCTTCGATCTGATCATCCTCGACGTCATGCTGCCGGGCATGGACGGGTTCGAGATCCTGAAGCGAGTGCGGCAGCAGAGCCGCGTTCCCGTGCTCATGCTCACCGCGCGCGGCGAGGACGTGGACCGCATCGTTGGCCTGGAGCTGGGAGCCGACGATTATCTTCCCAAGCCCTTTAATCCCCGCGAACTGGTGGCGCGCATCAAAGCGATTCTGCGCCGCTGGGACGCCAAAGCCACCAGCGGCCGCATTGAGGTAAACGGCATCGCGCTCGACCCGGGCACGCGCCAGGTGCTGCGCGACGGCGCCCCCGTGGAGACCACCACGCTGGAGTTTCAGATTCTGGAAATGCTCATGCGCGCCTCCGGACGCGTGGTCTCGCGCGACGCGCTGATGGAGGCGCTGTACAACCGCAAGGCCACGCCTTTCGACCGTTCTATCGATATGCACGTCAGCCATCTGCGCCGGAAGCTGGAAGGCGAATTACCGCTTATTAAGACCATTCGCGGCGTCGGCTACCAGTTTGTGAGTTCGCCCGAAGGAGCGGTGGGCGCGCCATGAGATCGCTGTTCGCCAAGATTCTGCTGTGGTTCCTGGCCACCACGGTAATAACCGGCTTTGGTATTGCGATAACTTCCGCCGTCACGCTCGACTCGGGATCGGGACGTCCCACCATTTTCTCGGACGTGATTATTCAGCGCGCCGATGAAGCGCGTAACGCATACCAGCGTGGCGGCGCGCCGGCCCTCGCCGCAACACTACAAAAGCTGCGGGGCCCTAACCGTAACGATCTGGTTTTTACCGACGCGAACGGCCGCGATCTGGTCACCGGGCGTGATCGCTCTTCCCTGTTGCCCCGCCCCGACGGCCATTTCGCCTGGCTTGAGCGAATGACCCGGCTGAAAGTGGCGCATCAGGATTCCACCGGACGCTATTGGCTGATTCTGCTCGGTCCGCCGCGCGTGATGTTCTGGTTCGTGCGCCCGGAGCATCTGTGGGTTCTTGGCGTGTGCATCCTGCTGTGCTACTGGTTGTCGTGGCACCTGACTTCTCCGGTGCGCAAGCTGCAGCGCGCGGTGGATTTCTTCGGCCGCGGTGAACTCAACAGCCGCGCCGAAGCCAATCGCCGCGACGAGTTGGGCCAACTCGCCAGCACCTTCAATCTGATGGCGGACCGTATTCAAACTCTGCTCACGGCCGAAAGGCGTCTGCTGCTGGATATTTCTCACGAACTGCGCAGCCCTTTGGCTCGCCTCAGTGTTGCCGTCGAACTGGCGCGCTCGGGCAAGGACCCGGCGGATCTCGACCGTATCCAGAAAGAGGCCGACCGGCTCAACACGCTCATCGGCGAATTGCTGCAGGTCACGCGGGCCGAGGGCGATCCGTCGCTGCGGATCATGGAGCCGGTGGTGTTGAACGATGTTGTCGGCGAAATTGTCGAAGATACGTCCATCGAGGCTCGCGCCAAGGATTGCGAGCTCGCTTTTCACGCCGGTGAGAGGCTGATGCTGGACGGGGACGCAGAACTGTTGCGGCGCGCGATCGAAAACGCGATTCGCAATGCCATTCGCTATGCTCCCCATGGCGGCCGGGTTGAGGTGGAATTGAGCCGGCGCGGGCCGTATGCCGTGGTCCGCGTGCGCGACTTCGGCCCCGGCGTCCCGCAGGAATCGATAGAGCGCATTTTCGACCCGTTCTACCGGGTCGATTCCGACCGCAACCGCGCCAGCGGAGGCACCGGTCTTGGATTAGCAATCGCCCGCCGAGCCGTTCAATTGCATGGCGGAAGCATACGCGCCGAAAACGCGCATCCCGGGTTACGAGTGAGTATCGAGCTGCCGGCATCTCTTGCGCCGGTGGAACCTTCAACCCCTCTGCGGCAAACTGCCGATGTGACCGGAACCGGCGACTAACACTTTACCGCTCCGCCCATCGAAACAGATTCGCGGCTTTATTTGCTAAGCTCGGAAATTCCTTATGCGAAGACTTTTTTCGTTCCTGACGTTACTGGGCGCAGCCTGCACGCAGTTGCCTGGCCAGACCCGGCTCCTGCGATTTCCCGATATTCACGATAACCGCATCGTGTTCAGCTACGGCGGCGATCTGTGGATTGTCGCGGACACCGGAGGTACGGCGGCGCGCCTAACGGCGCATCCCGGTGTCGAGGAGTTCGCGCGCTTCTCGCCCGATGGCAAATGGATCGCGTTCACCGGCCAATACGATGGGGACGAGCAGGTCTACGTCATACCGTCCGCTGGTGGAGAGCCGAAGCAGTTAACGTTTTACCCGGCACATGGACCGCTGGCGCCGCGCTGGGGCCTGGACAATCAGGTGATTGGCTGGAGCAATGACGGCCATTTTGTGATTTACCGGTCGCTGCGCGATGGCGTGGCTTTGTACGACAGCCGCCTTTACCGAGTCGCCGTAGATGGCGGTCCGTCGGAAGCGCTGCCCATGCCGAGAGGCGGGTCCGGCTCATTTTCTCCTGACGGTACGCGCATTGTCTATTCACCCGAGGCGCGCGATTTCCGGCCGGAAAAGCGATACGGCGGAGGCACGGCGAATGAGCTGTACATCTTCGACTTGGCCACCCACGACGCGAAACTCATTTCGGAAGGGCCGCGCGCCAGCCGCGATCCCATTTGGATTGGCAAGGACATCTTCTTCGATTCCGACCGCGATGGCCACTTTAACATTTACGCCTACGATACGGACTCCGGAGCGACCCGGAAGGTAACGCACAACACGTTGTGGGATGTCCGCTGGCCGGGTACGGACCGGCGTCGCCGCATTGTCTATGAGCTGGATGGCGAGCTCCAGGTTCTCGATGTCACCACGGGTGTGAGCATTCCTGTTTCGGTCAACGTTCCCGACGATGGCATCAACCGCCGGCCTTCCTGGATCTCCGCCGCCGACCATATCGAGAACGCGGAGCTGAGCCCCAAAGGCGAGCGTGTCCTGTTCAGCGCCCGGGGCGATATTTTCTCCGCGCCAGTGGAAAAAGGTCCGACCCGCAATCTCACGCATTCGCCCGGGGCGCACGATAAGTGGCCGGCATGGTCGCCGGACGGATCGAAAGTGGCGTTTATCTCGGACGCGAGCGGCGAGGAAGAAATTTACACCGTGGCGCAGGATGGCTCGGGGCCGCCGGAGCGGATCACCACTGGCGGCAAGGCATTTCGCTATCAACCAAGGTGGTCACCGGATGGAAAGCGAATCGCCTTCAGCGACAAGGACGGCCGTGTGTGGGTGGTTACCGTCACGGACCACAAGTTACAGGAAGTTGCGCATGGCACCGAGAATCAGGTGCGCGACTACGAGTGGTCGCCCGGCGGCGGATGGCTGGCTTTCAGTATGGCCAACGACGCGGGTTTTTCGGCGCTTTATATGTGGGGCGTTCAGGACAACAAGCTGCATCAGGTAACCAGCGGCACATTCAACGAGAATTTCCCCGCGTGGGACCCAAAGGGCGATTATCTATACTTTCTGGCGGATCATGAATTCTACCCGCTGATTTCGCAGATTGAATTCAACTTTGCCACGAATCGGTCCCGCGGCATTTTTGTGCTGGCGCTTCGCAAGGACGTGAAGAACCCCTTCCCGCTCGAGAGCGACGAAGTCACTATCAAGCCGGCGGATGACGCCGCGAAGGATAAGGACAAGGAGAAAGACTCAGCGGAAGGTAAGGACAAGAGCAAGGACAAAGAGAAGGACGCCGAGCCGAAAGACAAAGGCATAGACTTCGACGGATTAGCCCAGCGTGTAACGCGCGTGCCCCTCGAATCGAATAACTATGTCGGCATTTTCGTGAAGCAGGATGCGCTGTTGTTCGGCGTCACTCCGCCGCCTTACTATGGCCGCACTGCCGAGACCAAGACAACGCTGCACATTTTCGCGTTCAAGGACCGGAAAGACACGACGCTGGCCGACGATATCGCTGCTGCCGCCGTATCGCATGACGGTTCGAAGGTTCTGGTCCACCAGGGGCCGTTATGGAATTTGTATGACGCGACGCCCACCGGTGCATCCAGCAAGAAAACGATATCCACCTCCGGCCTGATGCTGGAACGCGTTCCCGCCGAGGAATGGGCGCAGATATTCAACGAGGTGTGGCGCAGGTATCGCGATTTCTTCTACGCGCCGAACATGCACGGCCAGGATTGGGATGCCATTCGCGAGCGCTACAGCAGGTTACTCCCCTATGTCGCCCATCGTTCCGACCTGACATACGTGATGAGTGAGATGATTGCGGAACTCACCGTCCAGCATACTTACGTCGATGGCGGAGACATGATGCTGCCGCCGCGTCCTCACGCGGGTTTGCCTGGTGCTCGTTTCTCCGTCGATGCGGCATCGGGACGTTACCGGATTGCCGGCATTCTAGCCGGCCAGAATGAGGAAGATCTTTATCGCTCGCCATTGACCGAAGTCGGGGTCGATGCCCGCGTTGGAGATTATGTTCTGGCGATCAACGGGGAGGACGTCGATACGAAGACCGACATCTACAAATACCTGCGCAACGCCGGCGATTCGCCCGTGCAATTGACCCTCAACGCCACGCCCACGTTGACAGGCGCGCGCAAGGTCACTTACCGGCCGATTGCCAGCGAGACGGATCTTATCTACTACAACTGGGTGGAGCAGAATCGGCGACGCGTGGATGAGTTATCGCATGGGCGAATCGGTTACATTCACTTGCCCGACATGGGCAACGGCGGCATTCGGGAATTCATCAAGTGGTACTATCCGCAGCTTCGTAAGGACGCCTTGTTGATCGATGATCGCGGGAACGGCGGAGGCAACATATCGCGAATGGTGATCGAGCGGCTGAGTCTCAAATTACTCGGACTTACTTACGATCGCACCATCGCAACACCGGGCACCTACCCCGATGGCGTCTTCATTGGACCGAAGGCCGTTCTGCTGGACCGTTTCTCGGCCTCCGATGGCGACATATTCCCATGGATGTTTCGCAACGCCGGGCTTGGTCCGCTCATCGGGGAACGATCCTGGGGCGGCGTCGTAGGCATCACCAATCATGGCGCCCTGATGGATGGTGGAATCGTAAACGTGCCGCAGCGCGCCTACGCTACCGCAAAGGGCGAGTGGGCGGTGGAGGGCCACGGCGTGGACCCCGACATCGTTGTCCACAACGACGCGAAGGCGGTGATCGACGGACACGATCCGCAATTGGAGCGCGGCGTCGCGGAATTAATGAAGAGCCTGGAGCAATCCACGCCAAGTCTTCCCGAACATCAGCCATTTCCGGTGAAGACACAATAGCGGCCCTCAACCCGAACGGAGCGTTCCGAGAAGAGGACAGTTGACGGCGTGTTCACGTCCCAACCCGCTGATGGAGCTCGCTCCGGACCGTTCTCCTCGAGACGCTACGCCGCCGGACGCCGCGTCCCAGGACCGGACAGCTGGTTAAGCGCACAGGGCGTCGCAATGCAATGATTCTCCAGCGGCACAGACACGGCACTCGAATTGCCCTCATGTTTGCGTCTGGGAGAAGCCATGTTGTCATCCATCAAACACGCCTTCCGTGTACTCCGTAAAGACCCCGGCTTCACCTTGATTGCCGTCTTTTCGCTGGCAATCGGCATTGGCGCCACCTCGGCGATGTTCAGCTTCGCCGATGCGGCGCTGCTTCGGCCGCTGCCGGTGATGAAGCCGAGTGGCGTTGTCAACGTCATCAACGCCGGTTCCGCCGCGTTCGGCGGCAACACGACCATCTCCTACCCGGACTACGCCGACCTGCGCGACCGCAATCGGAGCTTCGACGGTCTGGTGGCCGCTTCCTATGCGAAGTTCGGTTTCAGCCCCGGTCCGCGGACCCTGCCGCGGATGAAATTCGGCATGTATGTTTCGGGCAACTTCTTCCGCGTGCTGGGCGTGGAGCCAGCGCTGGGCCGGGGCTTCCGGCCCGACGAAGATCAGGCCGAGGGGCGCGACGCCGTGACGGTGCTCAGCCACGATTTCTGGGTGAGCCAATACAACGGCGATCCCTCCGTTCTCGGCTCCCGCTTGCGGCTGGACGGGATCGAGTTTACAGTGATCGGCGTGACGCCCGAGCAGTTCACCGGCATCGACCGGTTTGTCCGGCCGGCGTTGTTTATCCCGCTGGCCATGTCACCGCGCATGGGCCAAAAGGATTTCCACAAGCGCGATGCGCGTTGGCTGTTCGTCAAGGGCCGCCTGAAGCCGGGCGTCGGCCTTGATCGGGCTGGGGCGGATGTTGCTTTAATCGGGAAAGAGCTGGGGAAGACGTATCCCCAATCCAATCGCGATCAGCAACTCAGGGTGGAGTCCGAGCTGCAAATGCGCGCCGAACAATCGCCGCCTGAAGCGACTATGGCCGGGATGCTGATGCTGTTGGGTTTCTGCGTTCTGGCGGTTGCCTGCGCCAACGTGGCTGGCCTGTTGCTGAGCCGGTCTCGGGCGCGATCGCGCGAGATTGCCATTCGCCTTGCCATCGGCGCGGGCCGCTGGGCACTGGTGCGCCAGCTTCTGTTCGAGAACCTGCTGGTGGCGATTGCGGGCGGTCTGGGGGGCGTGGAGGTGGCCTACGCCGCGGCAAAGTTCTTCAGCAATTATCCCGTCCCCCCCGACCTGCCCATAGTTTTTGCGGCCACGGTCGACACCCGGGTGCTGTTGTTCACGCTGGCGGTCTCGCTCGGGAGCACGCTGTTGTTCGGCCTGGCGCCGGCGTTGCGCTCCACGCGTCCGGATCTGGTTCGCGCGCTGAAAGCGGCCGACGCCGACAGCGGCGGCAAGAAGAGATTCTGGGGGCGGAACGCCATCGTGGCCGGCCAGGTGGCTCTTTCTCTGGTTCTGCTGACTATCTCGGCGGTTCTGCTGCGGGGCTTCCGCGACCAGTTTATGCAGGGGCCGGGCTTTCGTACCGAGCGCCTCTTCCTGACCGCCTTCGACACGGATCTGGCTCACTATTCCGAGGACCAGACCAGCCAGTTCTACGCGAGTCTGCTGCATCGAACCCGATCGGTTCCGGGGGTGCGTTCGGCCGGGCTCACGTCCGTCGTTCCTTTGGACGGCCAGGACAGCGTGGACATCGTCCCGGAAGGTTATCAGATGCCGCCGCGCCAGCAAGCGCTGACCATATTCGACGCCTACGTGAGCGACGGCTACTTCGATACGATGGGCGTGCCCATCCGGCAGGGGCGCGGTTTTCTCGAATCGGATGGGAAGGGCGCGCCGTTGGTCGCCGTGGTCAACGAGCACGCGGCAAAGCACTTCTGGCCGAACGGGAACGCTCTCGGCAAGCGATTCCACCTGAAGAGCGCCAGCGGAGAGCTGGTGCAGATTGTGGGCATCGCCAGAACGGCGAAGTACATCTGGATTGCGGAGCCTCCGCTCGATTTCGTCTACCTGCCGTTTCGGCAGCACGCGCAGAGCGGTCTGGCGCTGGTCGCCGAATCGAACGCGGCGGATGCGGCAACCCTCGCACCGGCCTTGCGGGAAGTGGTTCGCGGGCTCGATCCCGACATGCCCGTATTCAACGTGCGCACCATGCAGGATTTCTACGATCAGAACGCCGTCAAAGTTCCTAACATGGTTGTGAAGACCGTTGGCGGCATGGGTCTCATGGGCCTGATTCTGGCGATCGTCGGTCTCTACGGCCTGGTGGCCTACTCGGTGAGCCGGCGCACGCGTGAAATCGGCATTCGCATGGCCCTCGGCGCGGACCGGACGAAAGTGGTCCGGATGGTGCTGAGCCAGGGGCTGCAGCTTGGCGCGGCCGGGGTAGCGGTTGGCTTGGTGGTGAGCGTGTTCGCGTGTAACGTGCTGACATCCCGGTTGTGGATTGCGACCTTCGACCACGTGAGCCCTCTCGTATACGTGGCCATCGCACTGCCCCTGCTGGCGATCACGGGTATGGCCACATGGGCTCCGGCGCGCCGGGCATCGCGGATTGACCCGATGAGCGCGCTGCGGGAAGAGTAAGACTGACGCTCTCTCGTGCGTGCTGGATGAACGGGACGGCCGAAATCGAACATCGGGTTACACTGTAATGGTGCTGCGGCGCCTCGCGCTGATTTCAGTCCTTTTTTCTCTCCCTTCTCTGGTCCGGGCGGACACTCTGCTCGTGCTGCCGTTTTTCAATGGTTCGGGCAACGCCAGCCTCGACTGGATTGGCGAAAGCGTGGCCGAAAGCGTGCGCGAAGCGTTCGCCTCACAGGGCATGATCGCGCTGTCACGCGACGATCGCGAAGAAGCGTATCGCAGTCTGCAGTTCCACTCACACGCCACTCTGACCGTTGCTTCCGTGATCCGGATCGGGCAGTCGCTCGGCGCGGACCAGGTGATATACGGCGAATTCAATCTCAAACCCGGCCCGGCATCGGGTCCGCAGACTCGTGGCACGTTGAGCATCACGGCGCACGTGCTCGATCTGAAGCTGGCTCAGGAAGGTCCGAAAATCAGCGAAGTTGGCGCACTGGAGGATCTGGCGGTGCTACAGCGTCACCTCGCGTGGCAGACGCTGGAACTCATCGCGCCGCAAACCGCGCCCACCCTGGCCGATTTCACGAGGCGCAATCCGGTGGTGCGGGCGGATGCAATCGAATCGTACATTCGCGGCCTGCTGGCGCCCGCGGCGGACGAGAAGCGCAAACTGTTCGGCCAGGCGGTGCGGCTGAATCCCGGATTTTCGCAGGCCTGCTTTGAGTTAGGGCGGGTCGGCTTTCGTAGTAAGGATTACCATTCCGCGGCCGACTGGTTTCAGAAGGTCGCCCCGGAGAGCGTGCCATTCAACGAGGCGACGTTCCTGCTGGGGCTCTCCCGCTATTACATGGGAGACTTTGCGGGCGCGGAGACCGCATTTCAGCAGGTGGCCGGGTATGTCCCGTTGAGCGAAGTACTAAACGACCTGGGCGCGGCGGAATCGCGCCGGAACGAGCCGTCAGCTCTTGTAAATTTTCAAAAAGCACTGGACGGCGACACCAGCGACCCGGTATACCAGTTCAATACGGGCTACGCGCTCTGGAAACTCGGCCGGTATGCGGATGCCGCCCAGAGGTTTCGGGCAGTGATGGAACGCGATCCGGAGGACGCCGACGCTCCCGTGCTTCTGGCGCGTTGTCTGAAACAGAGCGGACCTCGGAGGGGCGAGCCGCAAACCCAGGGAATGGAAAGACTGAAGACCAACTACGAGGAGAGCGCCTGGTTCCAACTGAAGGCGATTCTGCAACCGAACAAACCGTGAAGATACGACTCCGGTGGTTGAACAAACATCGTCAGGAGGAGCCTCCACAGGAGGCTTTGGCCGCTCAAGCGGACCATGTCGCGCCGCTGGTCAGCCCGGTGCGTGACGGCGACTTCCCCGAGGTTTTCATGGCGGCGATGGATTCCGTCGACCGCGCGTGGTCGAGAGATCCGCTGGCGGATGTCGCATCTTCAACGACGCCGGAATGGCCGGGGGAACCAGAAGTTGGCAAGGACTCGGCCACATCCATCTCGGGCAGTCCGCTGGAGGACACGACGAATGAACCCGCTATAATCGGGGGGCCGAGTATGATGGAGGCGATCGGTCTTTCGGATCCTGGCTGCGTTCGCCCGAACAACGAAGATTTTTTCGCACTCGTCCGCGAGCGCGGCCTTTATGTCGTGGCTGACGGCATGGGTGGCGCGCAGGCCGGCGAACAAGCTTCGCGAATCGCCGTCGAGACGGTGGTCGAAACTATCCTGAACAATCCCCAGGCCGATGCCGAACGGCTCGCCTTCGCGTTTCAGGAAGCCAATCGCAAAGTCATGGAAGCCGCCGCGGACGACCTCGCCCTCGAAGGCATGGGCACCACGCTGGTGGCGGCGCTGGAATCAGGCAACGAGTTGCTTATCGCCAGCGTCGGCGACAGCCGGGCTTATGTATATGATGGCGGCGGGTTGATCGTGATCACCGAAGATCAGACCTGGGTGCAGGAAGTGGGGCGCCGCCTGGGCATTGACGAAGAGAGTCTGCGCACGCATCCGATGCGGCATGTCCTCACCATGGCCATCGGAGTCAGCTCCCAGCTTCGCATGCACTCCTATGCGCTGCAGCCGGGGCCCGGAACGCAGGTCCTGCTCTGCAGCGATGGCCTGCACGGCGTGGTGACCCCGGAAGCTATCGGCATGATTCTTGCCGGCGAGGGCGGGCTGGAAGACAAATGCCGCCTGCTGATCGAGGCCGCTCGCGAGGCCGGGGGCCCGGACAACGTCACCGCCGTGCTTCTGCAGGCTCGCTAGGGACTCCCAACACTTCCGCAATCGCCTTGCGCAATTCCGGAGCTTCCCGTCCGCCGATGAAGTGCTGCCGTATAACGCCCTCGCGGTCAATGACAAAAAGCGTAGGTATGGCATGGACTCCATAGGTCCGGTGAACGGTGCGCTTCGAGTCCATCAGCACGGTGATGCCGTAAGAGTTCTTGCGCAGGAAGCTCTTCACAGTGCCGTTGTCTTCGTCGTTGATGCCGAGGAACTGCACCTTGCCGGCGAACTCCTCGCGTAATTTGTCGACGATCGGCAATTCGTGACGGCAGGGTCCGCACCATGTGGCCCAGAAATCCAGCACCACCACTTTGCCGCGCAACGACGCCAGTTCCAGGGGCTCGCCGTCGAGCGATTTCAGGGCAAAATCGGCCGCCTTCTGTCCGGTCAGCATCATTCGATCCTCGCCGGGAAGCACCAGCATCTCCGCCTCAGTCCACGATCGCTCCGGCGCGAACGAAAACAGCCGGGCATCGACATCGCCGCCAAGGTCCAATTCTTTGAGTTTGGTGGTGATCTGGATCTGCGCCTGGCCGTTGCCCATCTCCTGGCGCGAAGTCTGGCGCGATTGCAGGACAAAGCCGCGTTGCTCGTCCACCCACAATTCATCCACAGCGGGCCCCACCTGCAAACGAACAATGCGGCAGCGGAATTTCTCGCCGCCCACTTTGATATTTTCCTCTTTGCCGAGTTCGGCGGCCCTGGCGACTCTTGCGATTGCCAGGTAACGGCGTATGAGCAGGTTCTCCGCCGCGTCATGGAGGTCGCTGGGTTTGTCGGCCGTGTCAGCCTTCGCGTCGTCGTCGCTTGCGTCGCTTGCATCCTCCTCGCCCGAGACAGCCGCCGCTTCCAGCTTCGCCCAGCGCCTCTGCTTCGGAAGAGCCTTCCACGTGGTGGAACCGTCGCTCACCGCGAGCGATTCATTTTCTCCGTTTTTCATGCGCGCAAGATATTTGCCACCCGGAGCCTCGGCAAGCTCGTATTCGGTGGTCGCCTGCCCTCCCATGCTGTTTGGCATCATCACGGAATCGGTTCGGGTAGCCACTATATGTACGGAAGAGAGATTTGTATACGCATCGCGGACCATTTTCAACGCGTCCGCGGCCTGCTGCGCCTGCAATCCGGAACACAACAGGAGAAAAAGGGCCGTTTGTTTCATTGACGTATCCTGCTCGTGCCCTTTATATCGAAGAATAGTCGAGGGTGCAAGCTGCGTGATCCGCCATATTGATCCGCCGTGATATCCTCGGCAAAACGGAATCGAAATGTCTGAGGCCAGGGAAGACGCCGCGCCGTCCGACTACGCCGTCGAACTGCGCAATCTCGAACAACAGCTCGCCTGCGCGAAGGAATCCCTGCGCCAGCGCGAAGAGGAATTGCAGCAGTTCGCGTGGCTGGCCGGGCACGATCTGCAGGAACCTTTGCGCACCATGCAGGCGTACGCACAACTGTTGCAGCGCAACTGGCCAGGCGCCCTGGACGAGGCGAATGCCGAGCGGTTCCATTTCCTTCAGGATGCCGTGCGGCGCATGCGCACTCTGATTGAGGATCTGGTGAAGTGGTCCCGCGTGAACGCCACCGGCCAGAACTATGACGAAACCGTGGACACGTTCGGACTGGCGCACTTTGCCATTGCAGCGCTGAAACCGGTGCTGGAAGAAAGCGGCGGGGCCATCGCATGCGATCCGCTTCCCACGGTTCGCGGGAACCTGCCACAAATGGCGCAATTGTTTAACAGTCTCCTCGATAACGCGGTGAAATTCAGAAAAAAGGACGAACCGGCGCGAATTAGCGTAAGCGCCACGCGACGGGAAGACCAATGGGAGTTCACGGTTACCGATAACGGGATCGGCATCGACCCGGCTTACCACCAGCGCATTTTCGAGCCGTTCAAGCGTCTGCATGGCCGCGAATACGCGGGCACGGGACTCGGCCTCGCACTCTGCAAACGAATTGTGGAGGCGCACGGCGGACGGATCGGCGTGGAATCCGAACTCGGCCAGGGCTGCGTCTTTCGCTTCACCCTGCCCACGGCGTGAAGCGCGGCTTTCACCGCATGTCCGTCGCAGCGGACTACACTGATACAAAGCCCAAGCCATGAACACGCGTTTGCCATTGCTGGTGCGTCATGTGATGTACAACCTGCGTGGCGGGTTCCTGGTGCGTCCCATGGGGATTGCGCTGGTGCTCGGCTGCGCGGGAGCGGTGCTGTCGTGGCTGGAAGAATTGCACCCCGCCCTCAGCGATTGGGTGCCCGCGATTCTTTTCCCTTCGCATTCCGATCCGCAGGTTGCGCAGGTCATCCTGGCGGGCATTGCCGGTTCCATCATGACGGTGGTCTCCATCGTCTTCGCCATTCTGCTGATGACGCTGACGCTAGCCTCCATGCAGTTCTCGCCGCGCATCATTATCAGCTTTTCGAAGGATCGCGTCACGCAGTGGACCCTGGGCATTTTTCTCGGCACCTTCCTCTATTGCACGGCCGCTCTGCCCGCGGCCCGGTCGCGCCCGACTCCCGTGGCGCCGGTGGCGACGGTGCTGGGCGCGATTGTCTTGGCCATCGCGTGCGTGGGATGGTTGCTGTTCTTCATCCATCACATCTCGCAGGCCATCAGCGTGAATTACATCGTGGACCGCATCGCCGCGGAAACCGAAGCAGTGATCGACGACATCATGCCGTGGCCGCGGAGAGCTTCTCGAACGCCGGAACCGGGTGGCCTCTTCCAGGACGTTTCAGGAACGCCGGCGCTCAGCAAGACATCGGGCTACATCCGTTTCATTGACTCGGCTCGCCTGGTCGCGGTGGCGAAGACGCACCATGTGAAGATCGACGTTCATCGCCGCGTGGGGCAATTCGTTCCAGCCGCGACGCCGCTGGCGATAATCTCCGGCAGACGGCGGCTCTCCGAGGAAAGCCTGGCCGAATTGCACCGCGCTTTCGACATGGGTCCGAGCAGGACGCTGCAGCAGGATGTGGAGTTCGGCGTTCTGCAAATCGTCGACATCGCGTTGAAGGCGATATCGCCTGCGGTCAACGATCCCACAACGGCCATCGGTTCGGTGGATCAGTTGAGCCGTATTCTGATTCGCTTTGCCTCGCGGGAAACAGCCGAGCCGGTTCTCTACGATCCTCCGGGCACGGCTCGCGTCCGCATTCCCTGGATTCAGTTCGAGGGACTGCTCAACTCGGCTTTCGAGCAGATTCGGATGTATTCAAAGACCGACGTCGCCGTCAGTCTCCGCCTGCTGCGCGCGCTGAGCGATGTCACCTTCACCACGCCGGATGCCGAGTACCATCGGATTCTTGTGGATTTGGGCCGAAGGGTTGTGGCCGGTTGCGCCACGCGGATCGAGGAACACGAGATGACGTATCTGCGGGCTCGCCTGGCGGATCTTGAAAAACTCGCTCTACTCCAGCCGTAGCGTATATGGGCAGCCGTTCTCGCGTGCGGGGCGTTGCGTTGTGCGGACGAGGCGCGTCAGCGGAAGACTCACCAGTTGCTCCGCGTCCTTCCACGGATCGGGATACAGGTGCACCTCAATGCCCCGTTCGCCTGACTTCACCCGTTCCGCTTCGCTCGCCGTGACAAAGCCCACCAGTTCAACCGCGCCCTCAGCCAGCTTGTGAAACTCAAAGCTCTGGTATCGCTTGCCCGCGAACAGCGGCGTCGCCTCGAAATTGGGCGAATAAGTGAAACCATAGATGCCCGCGGGCAAACCGGGAAGCGCCGTACCTTCCTCTTCAGTCTTGAGTGTGCGCAGCGCGCGCTGGGACCGTAGGAGCGCGGCCGGGTCGTCAGGGGTCATAAACTTACATAAGGTATCCAAAACAGTGGCTTCATTCAACTCATCGCCCGGCGACCTGCCCGCAGTGCCTTTGACTCTGGAGGGCGCCGCCGTCCTGCACCAGATGTTTCGCGTTCGCTGGCCGCAGTGGAAGGCGCTCAGCGCGGCGGATCAAAGCGCCATCGCGGCTGAAGCCACCGAGTTGCTGGGCCAACTGGAACGCAACGCCACAGGCCCGAGTGCCGCGTTCGCCACGCTGGGTCACAAGGCCGACCTCCTGCTTGTCCACTTCCGCCCGTCGTTCGACGATCTGAAAGCCATCGAGCTGCGCCTTGCGTGCACGCGCCTTTGGGATTATCTGGAACCCACGCACTCCTACGTTTCGGTGGTGGAGTTGGGCCTCTATGAATCCAGCATGAAGACCTATGCGTCGCTGGCCGATCGCGGCCTCGTGCCGTTCTCGGAGGAGTGGACCACAGAGATCGCCTCCGTTGTCGCGCGCCAGAAGGAAGCGATGCGTCCGCGGCTGTATCCGGAGATCCCCGGTGCGCGCTACATCTGCTTTTACCCGATGGACCGCAAGCGCGGCGAAACGCGCAACTGGTACACGCTGCCCATGGCCGAGCGCCAGCGGCAGATGCACGAGCACGGCACGGTGGGCCGCCGCTACGCGGGCGAGGTGAGGCAGATCATATCCGGCTCCATCGGCTTCGACGACTGGGAGTGGGGCGTGGACCTGTTCGCCGACGATCCGGTGATTTTCAAGAAGCTCATTTACGAGATGCGCTTCGATGAGGTCAGCGCCGTGTATGCGCTCTTCGGCCAGTTTTGGGTGGGGCTGCGGTGCCCGGCGGGTCAGCTGGCGGGCTTGTTGAGCGGGGAAGTACCAGCGGGAGGCGAAGCCTAGGCAGCGCCGCCGTTCGGGGACCCCGATTCCAGTTTATTCACCCGATCGGACAGAGACTCCATCTCGAGATCGAAGGCGCGAAGTGCGGCGGTGTGGCTGCGCTGACGGGCCTCGACTGGCGAGGCCCATTTGTGGAATTCGGTCAAGAGGCTAGTCTCGACGCGCTCCACTTGTTCGCGGACATCTTCGCGGACGCGGTTCAGTTGCTCGTTGATCCAGACCTTGTCCTCGTCGGTCAGGCTCACGTGCTCTCCTCGACTCAAGTATAGTCTCAGTCTGTGTGAGTCGGCTGTGCGTCTGATTTCAGGTCGCGCAGCAGCCGCTCGAAGGCTTGTTGGAAAGAGTCGTGATCCTTCCAGTTGCGGAAGTCGCCGATATGGCGGGTGCGACGAATCTCGGCCGCCCACGCCGCTTCGGTCTGCATGACCGAATCATCAATCCGAATCGGAAACAGCACAGTTCTACTCTCCCGTCTTTCGCGCTCGAACGCCGTTTCCACTTCCGTCTCCACCCACGTGCTTCGGACCGAATTCTCGGACAAGATGAGGAGCAGCTTGTCGTGAATGCGGATGGCCTCGTCGATGCGGGTCCGGAACTTGTCGCCGATCTTTAGGTCCTCAGGCGCATACCAGCAGCGGACGCCCTTGGCCTGAAGATCCGGGTAGAGCCGCTCGGCGAACTCCTGATCGACGCTCGAATGGCTGATGAAGCAGGAGTAAAAGTCGAATGGCTTCCCAACGAGCGATTTCGCGAATGTGATGAAGGTGTCAGGAACGCCCGCGCCGCGCAGGAAAACCTCCGGGATTTCGCCGTTCGAGAGATGGATCGTTTCGATCCCGATCGAGGATGGAGCGAAGTGTAGCGCCCTCTCCAGCCCTGTGACTCCCCGAAGGTCTAGGAACGCTAGGATGGTCTGCGCGAGAAATGCCCCGCTTAGGTTCGCGTCCTTTAGATTCGCTCCGCTGAGGTTTGCTCTCCGAAGGTCCGCGCCGCCGAGACCGCCCCGCGCATATCCGCCCGTCTAAGATTCGCCTCATGGAGATTCGCTCCATTAAGGTCTGCCCCACTGAGTTCCGCGTCGGTGAGGTTTGCCCAGTAGAGTTCCGCACCGCGGAGGTTTGTCTGGCGGAGATTCGTCTCACGGAGTAGCGCCTGATGGAGGTCCGCTAGGTGGAGGTCGGCCCCACTCAGGTTCGCCTCGCTAAGGTCGAGATACCCGTACCGGTTCAGCGTCCGCCACGCGGCGATCTCGTCCTTGCCCTTCCTAACCAGCGCCACATGTTCCGGATTGGCCATGGCGGCATCTTATCGCGTTCCCGCTACCAAGAGGAGCTCACGCTTCAACCCGTCCTATCCCACTGCTATAATAGCCTTTATACATGGACGTCCTCACTCACGCCCAGGCCACCGGTTCCGACGTTGCCACGAAGAAGATCATCCTGCTCCGGCCGCGCGGATTCTGCGCCGGGGTGGTGCGCGCCATCGACGTCGTCAAGATCGTTCTCGATCTGTACGGCGCGCCGGTGTACGTGCGCAAGGAAATTGTTCACAACCGCCACGTCGTGGACGAACTGCGCAGCGCAGGGGCCATCTTCGTCGAGGAGCTGGCTGAAGTCCCCGAAGGCGCGCGCGTCATCTTCAGCGCGCATGGCGTTTCACCGGCGGTCCGCCAGGAAGCGAAGCAGCGCAAGCTGCAGGTGATTGACGCCACCTGCCCGCTGGTCACCAAGGTCCATCTGGAGTTGGTGCGCTTTGCGCGGCACGGCCACACCATCATCCTCATTGGCCACGCCGGTCACGACGAAGTGATTGGCACCATGGGTGAGGCCCCGGCATCCACGATTCTGGTCAGCACCGTGGAAGATGTCGACCGGCTGCAGATTCCCGATCCGAACCGCGTCGCGTTCCTCACGCAGACCACGCTGAGTCTGGATGAAACCAGCGCTATCGTGGCGCGGTTGCACGAGCGATTCCCGGCTATTGTCGGGCCGAAGAGCCAGGACATCTGCTACGCCACGGAGAATCGTCAGCTAGGCGTGAAGGCGGTTGCGCCGTTGTGCGACGTGCTGCTGGTGGTCGGTTCGCAGAACAGCTCCAATTCGCGGCGTCTGGTGGAGGTTTGCCAGAAGGAAGGTGTGCCTTCATATCTGGTGGATAACGCGCAAGAAGTGAATCCCGCCTGGCTGGAGGGCGCGGCCACGGTTGCGGTAACGGCGGGAGCGTCTGCGCCGGAGGTATTGGTCGAAGAACTGGTCGACTGGCTCAAGCAGCATTTTGGGTTCGGCACGCTGGAAGAGGTCGAACTAAAGGAAGAGGACGTGCGTTTCCAACTGCCCGGGGGTCTGGAGCAGTCCGCGATTCGGCTCACTCAGATCGGGCAGCCCGAATTGAGGGCATGAGCTCCGGCACGCAAACGGCAACTTTGTCCCGCGCGGGATGCGCGCACGCCGCCGACCGCGCACTGAAATATCTCGTCGCGCAGCAGACTGCTGAGGGCTACTGGAAGGTAGACCTCACCGCCGACAGCACTCTCGAATCCGACTACATTCTGCTTCAGCTTTGGTTGCATCCGCCGGAAAACGGCGTGTGGAATCCGCCTACGCGCGACCTGATTGACCGTGCGGTGGAAGCGATTCTGGCGCGGCAGTTGCCGGATGGCGGGTTTAACATCTATCCGGCGGGACCGTCCGAGGCGAACGCCTCGGTGAAGGCCTACTTTGCGCTGAAGCTGGCGGGGCTTGGCGCGGACGACCCTCGGCTGGCCCGTTGCCGTGATCGCATTCTCGCGCTGGGCGGCATCCAGGCGTGCAACAGCTACGTCAAAATCAACCTCAGCCTGTTTAATCTGTACCCGCGCAAGTACACGCCTTCTATTCCGCCGGAGATGATTCTGGCGGGTAATTTCATTTATGAGCTGTCGTCGTGGACGCGGGCCATCGTGATTCCGCTCTCGGTTGTGCAGGCGCTGAATCCGGGGCGTCCCGCGCCTGCGGGCTTCACGCTGGAAGAGATTTTCAAGCCTGGTGCCGCGCTGGCCAATCGATTTGATCGAAGCCTGTTTACGTGGCGGAATTTGTTTTTCAACGCGGATCGGCTGGTCAAGGCGTGGGAGAGGTTCGGGTCGAGGGCCATCCGTCAGAAGGCCATTCGCAAAGCCGAGCGATGGATTCTCGCGCGAACGCGCTACACCGATGGCCTGGGCGCGATCTATCCGCCCATGCAGTACACCATCATGGCGATGGATCTGCTGGGTTACGCGGCGGATCATCCGGATCGCGTGGAAGCGCAACGCCAATTCGACGGGTTGATGATCGCAGACCAGAAACGCTTCTTTTTCCAGCCCTGCTATTCGGTGGTTTGGGACACGGCGATGGCGGCTCATGCCCTGCACAGCGCGGTCGAACCGCCGCAGGAATCGCTGGAGCGTGCGGGAAGTTGGCTGCTGACGAAGGAAGTGCGGCGCAAGGGCGATTGGTCCATCAAGCGGCCCAACACGCCGCCATCGGGCTGGTATTTCGAATTCGCCAACGAGTTTTATCCGGACATCGACGATACGGCGATGGTGCTGCTGGCGCTGGGGCGGTCGGCCGCGCCTGAACGCGCGGTGCGGTGGTTGCTGGACATGCAGTCGAAGGACGGCGGTTGGGCCGCATTCGACGTGGATAACAATCTCACGCTGCTCAGCGAGGTTCCGTTCGCCGATCATAATGCCATGCTCGATCCGACATGCCCGGACATCACTGGGCGCGTGCTGGAGGCGCTGGTGGCGATGGGTGTGGAACGGTCGCACCCGGCGATTCGGCGTGGTGTCGAATATCTGAAGCGCACGCAGCAGGAGGACGGAAGCTGGTGGGGACGCTGGGGCGTTTGCTACATCTACGGGACCTTCCTGGCGTTGCGCGGCCTGGCGGCAGCGGGCGAGAGCGACCGCGAAGCCTACATTCTCCGCGCGGGCGAGTGGCTGCGGTCGATTCAGAATTCCGATGGTGGGTGGGGTGAAAGCTGCGCGGCCTACGACGAAGGTACTTATGTGGAGGCTCCGAGCACGCCGTCGCAGACCGCATGGGCCATTCTCGGGCTTATCGCCGGCGGCGACACCACCAGCATCAGCGTTGCGGACGGCATTGAGCGTTTGGTTGGAGCTCAGCAGGAAGACGGAAGCTGGAAAGAAGATCTGGCCACGGGCACGGGGTTCCCACGGGTGTTCTATCTGAGCTATCACATGTACCGGAACTCGTTCCCGCTGCTGGCGCTGAATTCATATCTCAAGACGCGGGAAGAAGCCGCATGAACGCGCATGGACATGCGGCGAGAGCTGCGTTCTCGGGGAGTGCCAATCAACGCGGCTATCGCCGCGTGTCCCCAAGCCGCGTGTCCACACGATGAAACCCGTACTCGTCACCGGCGCCAGCGGCTTCATCGGCTGGCATGTCGCGCGAAAGTTGATCGAGCGTGGTCATTCTGTGCGAGCCCTCACGAGGCCCGGCAGCCAGGTTCGCGAGCTATCGGTTGAAATCGTCACGGGCGATCTGCGAGACCGTGACTCGCTCGCTGCCGCCGCCGCCGGGTGCGGATCGGTATTTCATGTCGCCGCTGATTACCGCCTGTGGGCGAAGAATCCCGATGAGTTGTACCAATCGAATGTCGAAGGCACGCGCAACATGCTGGAAGCGGCGCGAGCCGCGGGTGTCGACCGCTTTGTCTACACCAGCACCGTCGGTTGCGTGGCCATGCCGCCGGACCGTCCCGGTACTGAAGACATGCCGGTTGCGGCGGATGACATGACCGGGGCCTACAAGAAATCGAAATTCGCGGCCGAGCAGGTAGCGCTGGAGTTCGCCCGGTCGGGCTTTCCGGTAGTCATTGTCAACCCCACCGCGCCCATCGGTGACAACGATATTCGGCCCACGCCGACCGGCCAGGTTATTGTCGATTTCATGACAGGCGGCATGCCCGCATACGTTGATACCGGCCTGAATCTGGTGGATGTGCGAGATACGGCGGAGGGCCATTTGCTGGCCTGGGAGCGCGGACGGCCGGGTGAGCGGTACATCCTGGGGTGCCAGAACCTCACCCTTGCCGAGATCTTAGGTAAGCTGGAGAGTATAACCGGTCGTCAGGCACCACGGTGGAAGATGCCGTGGGTGGTTGCCCTGGCTGCCGGCGCCGCGAGTTCCGGATGGGCTCAGATTAGCGGTAAGCCGCCCCGAGTGCCTCTGGACGCGGTGCGAATGGCCCATCGGAAGATGTTCGTAACGCACGAGAAAGCTTCACGAGAGCTAGGATTTTCTCCAGTGGCTGTGGATGGCGCTTTGGAGCGCGCCGTGATCTGGTTTCGCGATAATGGGTACGTATAGCCGGACCGAATGAGCGTGCTGGCGTTTGTCGCCGCCGAGCGGCGTGAGCTGGAGGGCATTCTGAACCGGGCTACGCGGATTGAGTCATTGCGGTGGCCGGTGGAGTTCGCAAGGGAGTTTGTTGTGAATGACCAGGCCGCGATCGCCGTGGCTAACGGGCCGGGTCCGAAGCTGGCGGGATGTGCGCTGGACGCCATCCGGGAGCGGCGGGAGATTCGGGGAGTAATAAGCGTCGGGTACTGTGGGGCGCTGAAGCCCGGGCTTGACGCCAATGAGATCGCCGTGGCAACTAAGGTAAACAGTCGCGATGCACGAGCGCCGGAAGTATCGCGGGCGTTCACGGCTGGCCTGGTTTTGTCGGCTGACCGTGTGGTTACCTCGGTTGAGGAAAAATCGGGGCTGGCCCGAACGGGTGCGATAGCAGTGGAAATGGAAGCGGAAGCGCTGGCTGAGCGCGCGGAATCGTGGGGAGTTCCGTTTTATTGCGTGCGGATCGTGACGGACACGGCATCCGAGGCGCTTCCCCTGGATTTCAATACGTTGCGCGATGCCGACGGCCGGTTCAGCCGCTCGCGAGTATTGCTGGCGGCTTTGCGGAGGCCGGGAGTGCTGGTGCCGCAGTTGATGCGGCTGGACCGCCGTTGCCGGGACGCGTCGGCGGTATTGGGAGAGTTTATTGCAGATTGCAGGTTCTGATTTGAAGGTCGAGACTGAACGGACACCCGCCGGCGGCACAGGCCGCGCGCCTTCGACGATGAAGGCGGCAGTGTACATCGGCGACAGCCGCATCGAAGTGCGGTCGCTGTCCGTGCCGGAGATAGGACCGGGCGAAATCCTCGTGCGCGTGGAGGCGTGTGGCATTTGCCATACCGATCTGAAAAAGGTGAAGCACAATCTGCTTTCACCGCCGCGCATTTTTGGGCATGAGACTGCGGGAGTGGTGGTGCGCGCGGGCGCGGGTGTCACGGATTTCACTCCCGGTGACCGGGTGATCGCGTTTCATCACATCCCTTGTCTCGACTGCTTTTATTGCCGCCACAAGTTGTATGCGCAATGCGCGACTTATAAGAAGGTGGGCATTACGGCTGGATTCGAGCCTGCCGGTGGCGGATTCGCGCAGTACGTGCGCGTGATGGATTGGATTGTGCGGCGCGGGGTGGAGAAAATCCCCGAAGGCGTCAGCTTCGAGCGCGCTTCTTTTGTGGAGCCGGTCAACACCTGTCTCAAGGGCATTGTGCAACTGGACCTCAAGTCCGACGACGTGGTGGCGATTCTTGGCCAGGGGCCTATCGGCCTGACGTTCACGATGCTGGCGAAGCGCGCCGGCGCGACGATTCTGGCAACCGATACCATGCCATTCCGGCGTGGGCTCGCCCGGAGATTCGGCGCCGCGTTTGTCTACGATCCGCGAGATGAGGAGTTCGCCCGGCAGGTTCGCGAATTGACGGAAGGGCGCGGCGTGGACGCAGTGATCGTGTCCGCCAGCGCTAATGGCATCGTCGAGCAGGCCATGCATTGCTCGCGGCCGGGCAGCCGCATTCTGATGTTTGCACAAACGTCGCACAAGGAACGCATTGAAATCTCCGGCGCGGACGTATGCGTGGGAGAGCGCATGGTGTTTGGTTCTTACAGCGCTTCGGTGGATTTGCAGAAGGAATCCGCCAGGCTGGTATTTGAGGAACTCCCCGTTGAAGATCTGATTTCGCACCGGTTCGCGCTCGACAAGATTGGCGCCGGCATCGACCTGGCTTTGCGCCCCGAACCGGATTCACTGAAAATAATTGTCGAACCACAGAGGTGGTCTTAGTGAATAACCAGATGATGGCCGCCGTGCTGTACGGCAGAGAGGATTTGCGAGTCGAGACCGTCGACGTTCCGGGTCTGGGACCGGGCGACGTGCTGGTTCGCGTTCGTACGGCACTCACATGCGGCACCGACGTCAAGGTGTTTCGCCGCGGGTACCATGCCCGCATGATAGTTCCGCCCGCGTTGTTCGGGCACGAACTGGCCGGAGATATTGTGGCCGCGGGGGCCGAAGTGACGAAGTTCAAGGTGGGCCAGCGAATTGTGGCGGCCAACTCCGCGCCCTGCGGTGAATGTTATTACTGCCGCCGCGGCAGCGAAAACCTCTGCGACGACCTTCTCTTTAACAACGGCGCGTACGCTGAGTTCATTCGCATTCCGGCGCGCATCGTCGAAAAGAACACCTACCTGATTCCCGCCGGCGTCAGCTATCAGGACGCCGCCCTGGTGGAACCGCTGGCCTGCGTGATCCGGGGCATCGATGAGACCGGGCTCCGTTCCGGCGACACGGTGTCGGTGATGGGGCTGGGTCCCATTGGGCTGATGTTCGTGAGGATGGCCAAGGTGGCGGGCGCTCGCGTGATCGCTATCGGCCGCCGGCCGAGTCAACTGGAGAACGCGGCGCGTCTGGGCGCCGATGTGGGAATCATTTCTGCCGACGATCCGGAAATGGTGCTCCAACGTGTGCGCGACCTGACCGAAGGCCGCGGCGTGGACGTCTCCATTGAGGCCGTGGGCAAGCCGAAAACGTGGGAGCTGGCGGCCAGGATTCTGCGCCGTGGCGGCATCGTGAATTTCTTTGGCGGTTGCCCCAGCGACACGCGCGTGTCTCTCGATACCCGCTTCCTGCATTATTCCGAGATCACTTGCACGGCCAGCTTCCATCACACGCCCCGGCAAATCCAGGCGGCGCTGGAGATGATCAGCCGTGGCGAGATCAGCTCGGGGGAATTCGTGAATGGCGTGGAGCCGCTGGCGAACCTTCTCGAAGTGATGAGGCACCTGACCAGTCACAACGGGCATATGAAGACGGCCATCATTCCGTAGCGGTTCATGTCCTCGCCAACCATCGCGCCGGATGCCGCTGCCGAGTATCTGGGGCCGCGCGACTTCATGCATTCGCCGGACGCGCTGGCTCGCCAGTGGGATGTGCCGGGAGCGGAGACCTACACGCGCTGGTTGGCCACTCACCATTACGAGAATTTCCATGTGGTCACGTTCCTGCTGCCGAAGCGCCTGCACCAGGATTTCTACAACGTTTATGGCTTCTGCCGCTGGGCCGACGATCTGGGCGACGAAATGGGCGACACCCAGGAGAGCCTGCGGCTCCTCGCGTGGTGGCGCGAAGAATTAGATGCGATGTATGCCGGACGGGCTACGCACCCGGTGTTCGTCGCGCTGGCAGGGACGGTTCGCAGGCACGATCTGCCACGGCAGCTTTTTGCCGACCTGATCCAGGCTTTTATTCAGGACCAGACCGTGACGCGCTACCAGACCTGGCCCGATGTCTTTGATTACTGCCGGTATTCGGCGAATCCCGTGGGCCGCCTCGTGCTGCGCTTATGCGGCTACGCCGACCCGGAACGCGACCGCATGTCGGATGCGACATGCACCGCGCTGCAGCTTGCTAATTTCTGGCAGGACGTCAAAGTGGATCTCGAAAAGGACCGGATCTATCTGCCGCTCGATCTGATGGAACGGCACGGCTATTCCGAGGCCGAGTTGTTCGCGAAGAAATTCACGCCGTCGTTTCGCGAGGCGATGAAAGAGGCTGTCGGCGTTGCCCGCGAGCTGTTTCTGGAAGGGCTGCCGCTGGCGCGCGCCGTGAACCGGCGTCTGGCGTTCGATCTCGACTTGTTCAGCCGTGGCGGTCTGCAGGTGCTGCGCAAGATCGAACGGCAGGGGTACGATGTACTGCGCCAACGGCCGCACATCACGAAAACCGACCGCGCGGTGCTGCTGGTGAATGCGATGATGCGTACGATGACACGCGGCGTTCTTAGCCGAGCCGCATGAACTCCGAAGTTGCGTCATCGTATGACCACTGCCGCCGGGTAGCGCGCACCAGAGCGCGGAATTTTTACTATTCGTTCCTGTTGCTCTCGCGGGAGCAGAAGGATGCCATGTGCGCGATCTACGCCTTCATGCGTTTCTGCGACGATCTCAGCGATGAAGAGGGTGGTTCGCGGGCGGCCATCGAGCGTTGGCGCACTGAACTGGATGAGGCGCTGGCAGGCCGATTACCGCCGAATCCCGTCTGGCCGGCCTTTTGCGATTCGGTGACGCGGTACGCGATTCCGCACCGGTACTTTCAGGAGATGATCTACGGCGTAAGTTCCGATCTTGAGCCGCGCAGCATCGCCACGTTCGACGAGCTCTACCAATACTGCTATAAGGTGGCCAGCGTGGTGGGCCTGACCATTATCCACATCTTCGGTTTCGAATCTCCACATGCGCTGGAGCTGGCTGAAAAATGCGGCATCGCCTTTCAATTGACCAATATTCTTCGTGATGTCCGCGAGGACGCCGACCGAGGGCGCACCTACCTGCCGTCGGAGGATCTTGCGAGATTTGGTGTGGACCCCGCGCGTCTGGAACACGATGAGCGCTTCATTGCTCTGATGCGTTTCGAAGCCGCGCGCGCCCGGCGTTACTATGATGAGTCGTGGCCGTTGCTCGACCTGATCCAGCGACGCAGCCGGCCATCGCTGTGGGCGCTGATGAGAATCTACTCGCGGCTGCTCGAGCGCATCGAACGGTCGAACTACGATGTTCTGGATCGGCGCATCAGCCTTCCCGCGTGGGAGAAGCTCAGCATCGTGGGCAGGGCACTGGCGCGGTAGAGCGAGAAACTGGTGGCTGTGCACGGAGAAGCTCGCGTTCTTCGATTTCGTAAAACAGGCAGTTCTGACCGAAGCAACTACCCTCGTGCGCCACTCGGAACCTCCCACGAAGGACCACTTCAACTGGATGGAATTGATCTTTCCTTGTGATGGATCGAATGACAGCCAGAGCCTGCCTGTTTGGCTTTTCACCCAATGCCCGCCGCATATTCACCCAGGTGTGGATACAGTCGGGCGACATCAAAACCGACCCGTGGGTCAGCATGCGATAAAGTCCCCTGGCGGTTGTTTTCTTGCCATCGTATTCTGTAGCATCCGACAAAGCGGCACATAGCGGAATCGCCTCGCCAGAGGCAGAGCGCTCGTTATCGCGGGCGAACGCGATCAGAACTAAACACAACGACAGCCAAAGCGTTCGGTTGATGGCTGTCTCATTCCGGACGCTCCGGAAATTCGTTCACTATAATGGCGGCGATCTGATTCCGCAATACCGGCGCCTCAATGCTAGCCGCGCGCCAAACGATGGCCGTGTCAATACCGAAGTATGCGTGCACCAGAATATTGCGAAAGGCTACGCGCCCACGGAACATCGTCATGCCGGGCCATCAGTTCGCTGGATACCGGTGACGCAGCTTCTCCTGTTACCGCGAGCTTCTGAACGATGGCGCTGCGAACCATCTCGGATTCCTGAAAGCCGGGCAGCCCGCGATCAGCGATAAAGCGGGCGATGTGATCCGCTGCTTCCAGAATGTCGCGAAGGTACAACTCCTCACGCCGCATAGACACGGCAGGCTTCTTCGATCACCGCGGCACGGATCAGGGGCTTGAGGCCGTTTCTGGAAACGAGGTCGACTTTTCGGCCCAGCAGAGCCGCCAGCTCGATCGTCAAACCCGCGAAATTCAGCAGTCCCGTCTGTGCCTGCGGAAGAAAATCGACCAGCAGATCGATATCGCTATCCAGCCGCGTCTCTCCGCGGGCGGCGGAGCCAAATACAGAAAGCTCCCGAACCCCGTAGCGGCTGCACACTTCCGCGAGCTTGCCTTCGTCGACCTGCGTCCGCCCGAGTACCATTGGCGCCCCACTAATTGGCCATTGTCGCCCAAACACCCGCTCCGCCGCGCTCACGGCCACAACAGCGGCCTCCCAACGCCCTCGCTTACAATAAACACGGAGGTTCACCCATGATTGTGGAAGCGGCCCCGTCGCTGGCGGATGAAACCAATCCATGGCTGGCTGCGGCGGCAAGATTTGACGAGGCGGCCGACCGGCTCGGCCTCGACGAAGGTCTCCAGAAGGTGCTGCGCAGCGCCGCCCTCGAACTCACCGTCCACATTCCGGTTGGGCTGGACGACGGGCGCATCGAGGTGTTCACCGGCTATCGTGTGCAGCATTCCATCGCACGTGGTCCCGCCAAAGGCGGCATTCGCTACGCTCCCGACGTGAATCTCGACGAAGTCCGCGCGCTGGCCGCGTGGATGACGTGGAAATGCGCAGTGGTGAACATTCCTTTCGGCGGCGGCAAAGGCGGCATTATCTGCGATCCGGACGTGCTTTCCGAGAGCGAGCTTGAACGCCTTACCCGGCGCTATACCGCGTCCATCATGGATATTCTCGGGCCTGAGCGCGACGTGCCCGCGCCCGATATGAACACCAATGAGCAGACCATGGCCTGGATCATGGACACCTACTCCATGCACCAGCGCCGAACCACCACCGCGGTGGTCACTGGCAAACCGCTCGATCTGGGAGGTTCGCGTGGCCGTCCGGAAGCCACCGGGCGCGGATGTATGATTGTTGCCCTCGAAGCGTTGCGGCGTTTTGGCATGCAGCCGGCGGACACGTGCGTGGTGATTCAGGGGTTCGGTAACGTGGGCGGAATGGCGGCGAAGCTCATGGCTGCCGCCGGGTTCCGCATCGTGTCCATCATCGAATGGGATGGCGCCGTGTATAACTCGAAGGGCCTTGATATCACCGCGCTGATGAAGCATCGCCACGATACCGGGTCCATTCTCGGGTTTTCGGAAGCCGAGGATATGGATAAAGACGAGGCGATGTACCTCGATTGCGACATCCTGCTGCCAGCCGCGAAAGAGAACGTGATCACCAGCCACAACGCCGGCCGCCTGCGGTCGAAGATTCTGTGCGAGGGCGCTAATGGCCCCACCACTCATGAGGCCGATCGTATTCTCGCCAGCAAAGGCATCTTCGTAATTCCGGATATTCTTGCCAACGCCGGCGGTGTGACGGTTTCGTATTTCGAGTGGGTGCAGGATCGCCAGGGTTATTTCTGGAATGAGAAGCTGGTGAACAGCCGCCTCGAAGAAATAATGGTGAACAGCTTTGGCGATATCGTGACATACGCCGAAAAGCACAGCGTGAACAACCGCATCGCCGCATACATGGTGGCGCTGGATCGCGTGGCCTTCGCCATTCGCAAACGCGGCTTGTATGCGTAGCGTGTGGAGCGGGCGCGCAGCCTGCGACGGCCTCTGAAGCTGCCCAAGTGATTAATGTCCAGTGATGCCTCGACGCCGCTCATGCGGCAATACCATGCCGTCAAGCAGCAGGCGCCCCAGGCGTTGCTGTTATTCCGTCTGGGCGATTTCTACGAGCTTTTCTACGACGATGCGGTGACTGCGGCGCGCGAGCTGGAAATCACGCTGACTTCCCGCAACAAGGAAAAAGGCCAGGCAATTCCCATGTGCGGCGTGCCTTATCATGCGGCCGATGGCTACATCGCGCGGCTTATCCAGAAGGGTTACCGCGTGGCCATCTGCGATCAGATGGAAGCACCCAGCGCGGCGAAAAAGCTGGTGCGCCGCGAAATTACCCGCGTGGTCACGCCGGGCACGGCGACGGAAGCTATATTGCTTCGTTCGCATGAGAACAACTATCTGGCTGCCGTAGCGCCGCAGGGAGCACGGGCGGGTGTGGCTCATGTCGATATTTCCACCGGCGAATTCCGTACCACCGAAATGGACGCATCCGACGTCCCCGCTGTCCTGGAGAATCTCAACGTCCGCGAAGTGCTGACGCCGGAAAAACTCGACGGGCTTCCGGGCTTCCGCACCACGCTGGAGGATTGGGTGTTCGGTTTCGATTATGGCGAAGCCGCGCTGCGCGATCATTTCCGCCTGCTGACGCTGGAGGGTTGCGGTCTGGCTGGCCGTCCGCTGGCCGTTGCCGCCGCCGGCGCCGTTCTGCACTATCTGCGGGACACGCAAAAGTCCGCACTCGATCATCTGGAGCGGCCTTCCTGGTATGACCGTGGCGAATCGATGGTGCTGGACGCAACGACGGTGCGCAATCTCGAATTGCTGGAGCCCCTGTTCGTGGGCGAGAAGCACGAGGCCACACTGATCAGCGTGCTGGACGAGACCCGCACGGGCATGGGTGGGCGATCGCTTCGCCAGCGTCTTCTGCGCCCCTGCGTGGACGGCGAAGAGATCCGCCAACGGCTGGACGCGCTGGCGGAATTGCTATCCGCGACGATCGCCCGCGCCGAGATTCGTAAGATTCTGGCCGGTGTTCTCGATCTCGAGCGGCTCACCGCAAAGCTCACGTTGGGAACCGCCGGTCCACGGGAACTGCTGGCCCTTGGACGATCTCTGGCTGCGATACCAACGTTGGCCGAGCGCACATCGGATTTGCAAAGCGAGCGGCTGAAGCGCTTGCGCACCGAACTCGACGAAGTGCCTGAGCTGCGCGAACGGATTCTGACCGCGATCGCCGACGAGCCACCGGTCAATCTCGCCGATGGGGGCACGATCCGAGATGGTTACAATGCCGAGCTGGATCAACTGCGCGACATCAGCCGCAATAGCAAACAGTACATCGCGCAGATCGAAGCGCGCGAGCGCGCACGCACCGGTATTCAATCGCTCAAGGTTCGCTTCAATAATGTATTCGGATATTACATCGAGATCTCCAAAGCCAATCTGCATCTGGCCGCGCCCGACTACGAGCGCAAGCAGACGCTGGTGAATGCCGAACGTTTCACCACGCCCGAACTGAAGGAACTGGAGAGCAAGATCCTCGATGCCGAGGACAAGATTCTTACTCTGGAGCGCGAGATCTTCCAGGAGACTCGCGCATTCGCGGCATCGCTGGCGGGACGCATTCGCGCAACCGCGGCGGCCGTCGCCGAACTCGATGTGACCACCACGCTTGCCGAAATCGCCGCGCGCAACCGGTACAACCGGCCATCGTTTTCCGATGCCGGCGAAATGTGCATCGTCGCCGGGCGTCACCCGGTGATTGAGGCGCTGGCCGCGCGCGAAGCCGTCCGGTTTATCCCGAACGATCTGTACCTGAAGTCGGAGAGCGAATTCATCGCCGTCATCACCGGACCGAACATGGGTGGCAAATCGACTTATCTTCGTCAGGCGGCGCTCATCGCAATCCTTGCCCAGATGGGATCGTTCGTGCCCGCCGAGTCCGCCGTGTTGCCCATTGTCGACCGCGTGTTTACACGCATTGGCGCGTCCGACAATCTGGCGCGCGGCCGATCCACCTTCATGGTGGAGATGACCGAGACCGCTGTGATCCTCAACACCGCGACGGCGCGCAGCCTCGTCGTTCTGGATGAAATCGGCCGCGGCACTTCCACCTACGACGGTCTTGCGTTGGCCTGGGCGGTGATCGAGCACATCCACCAGCGCATCCGCGCGAAGACGCTCTTCGCGACTCACTATCATGAACTGACCGAACTGGCCGGACAGCTCGATGGCGTCATTAATCTTCACGTTTCGGTGAAGGAAGCCGGCGACGATGTGATATTCCTTCGGCGCGTCGAACCCGGACGTGCCGACCGCAGCTATGGCATTGAGGTCGCGCGGCTGGCGGGATTGCCCCTGAGCGTCATCGACCGGGCTCGCGGCATCCTGGCCCTGCATGAGAAGTCGGAAGTTGCCGTCACCGAGGAATTGACGCCGCGCCCCGCGTCGAACCTCCAGATCAAGCTGTTCGAGCCGGTGAACTGGCAGATCGCGGAGCGCATTCGCCGCGTGAATGTGGACGAGTTGCGTCCCATCGAAGCCCTGCAACTGCTACAGGATTTGCAGGACGAGTTGAAGCGAAGCCGATGAGAGTCGCCGGGCTGATCAGCGGAACGTCGGTGGACGGAATCGACGTCGCGGTATGCGACATTACGGATGGCTCGATCACGCTGGTGGCCTCGGGTACCGTCGCATGGCCGCGCCAGATTCGCGATGAGATTCTCGCTGTCTCCAACACCGCCGCGCACGTCGGCGAAATCTCACGGCTGAACTGGATCATCGGGGAGCTGTTCGCGGATGCGTTGATGCGGACCTTTCCGCTCGAAACGGTGGAACTGATCGGCTCACACGGCCAGACGATATTTCATCATCGCGACTCCACGCTGCAGATTGGTGAAGCGGCGGTGATCGCGCAGCGTTCGGGCAAACCCGTGGTGGCCGATTTTCGGGTGGCCGACATGGCGGCGGGCGGCCGGGGTGCGCCTCTGGTTCCTTTTCTCGATTACCGGTTGTTTCGCGATTCTGATCGTCACCGCATCGCGCTGAACATCGGCGGCATCGCCAACATTACCGTGATTCCAGCGGGGGCGCGTCCGGGTGACGTCGTGGCTTTCGATACCGGTCCTGGCAACATGATCATGGACGCGCTCGCGCCGCCGTTTGACCGCGATGGCGAAAAAGCGAGCAACGGCCGCGTGAACGAGGTGCTGCTGGCCGGTTTATTGCAGGACCCTTATTACGCGGAGCCTCCGCCGAAGACCGCCGGACGCGAACAGTACGGCCACGAATTCATTGAACGAACGGGCATCGACATCGCCACCGCGGCGGAGCTGACCGTGCGGACCATTGCCACTGCGATTGAGCGCTATCCGGCGACTCAGGAAGTCATTGTCTCCGGCGGAGGCGCGCACAATCGATGGCTGATGGAGCGGCTGCGAGCGGCGATTGAGCCGCGTGTCATGACGTCCGCCGAACTGGGTGTGGACATCGATGCCAAAGAGGCCATGCTCTTCGCGCTGCTCGCCTGGGAAACGTGGCACCTCCGCCCCGGTAATCTGCCCTCGGCCACCGGCGCGGCACAACCCAAGATTCTCGGCAAGATCAGCCTGCCTTAGATCCCTGTTACTCTTCCCGCAGCGTGGCCACCGGATCGATATCCGCCGCGCGCCGGGCGGCCGAGAAGCTGGCCAGCACCGCGGCCGAAGTGATGACGCTCACCGCCATGGCGAAGACAGGCGCGTCCGATGCGGTCACGCCGAAGAACATCCCCTGAAGCAGACGCGCAAGGCCATAAGCCGCGGGGGCGCCAATCACCATGCCCAGGCCGGCCAGCCACAGGCTTTGCCGGATGAACATCCACACCACCGCCGACGCTTCCGCGCCCATGGCCATGCGTACGCCGATCTCGCGCTTCCGCTCCGATACCGAGTGCGACATGATGCTGTACACGCCTACTGTGGAAAGCAGCAGCGCCAATACGCCGAAGGAGCCCATTAGCGACGCGATCAGCCGCACCGGCGAAACCTGGAGCCTGAAGAGCTTTTCCAGAGTCATCGCGTCATATACCGGCAACTCCGCATCAACCGCGTGAATAGCCGCCAGCGCCGGCGGCGTCAAAGCAGTGGGGTCCGGCGTTCGCAGCAGCACACAGAACGAATCTACGGGCGCCTGCCGGATGGGCCGATAGACTTCATTCCGGTACCACGTCTCGAAAGGATCGTTGCGGATATTCGCGGCGATGCCGACGATGGTCATCCAGGGGCCAGCCGTTTCCTCGGGGCCGATGCGAATCTGCCGGCCGAGCGCGTCTTCGTTCGGAAACTGATCCCGCGCGAAGGACTCGCTGACGATGGCCACCTGAGCTCCGTGTTCATCGTCCCCCACGGTGAAGCTCCGGCCCTTCAGGACAGGAAGACGCATCGATGTAAAGTACGCGGGGCTCACACTCTCATACACGGCGGATACGGCGGAACGGTCGGCCGGACGGCCCGCGATAAGAATGCCCACGCTACTGTGATAGTTCGAGTAGGGCAGATTGCGCACCAGCGCGGCGGACTGCACGCCCGGCAACGCGCTGATCCCATCGAGCACATGCTGCTGGAAGATCCGCTGATGCGGGTCGTCCGGATATTTCGCCGGTGGCAAAGTGATGCGCATGGTCAGCGCGTGTTCCGGGTCGAGGTTCAGAGCAGGCTCGGTTACCAGACGGAGGCCCTTCACCATCATCTCGGCTCCCACCAGCAACACCATCGCCAGCACGATCTGCGCGGCAACGAAGATGTTGCGTGTTCGATGCCGGCGCGCGCCGGACGATGCTCCGCGGCCGCCCTCTCTCAGTGTCTCTTCCAGATGCGTACGCGAAGCGAACAGCGCCGGGGCGAGACCCGATACGATGCCCGCCGCCATTCCCGCCGCCAGATTGAAAAGCAGAACGTGACTGTTAAGCCCCAGCCGCTCCCATCCGGGAATGAACTTCCACACCTCGGGTGGCACGGTTCCCCGCAACGTTCGCGTTGCCCAAACGGCGAACAGCGCGCCCGCAACTGCTCCCGCCAGGCTCAGTACGACGCTCTCGGTGAGGAACTGCGCCACAATCCGCCATCGGCTTGCTCCCACGGCGAACCGCAGAGCGATCTCCCGCGCTCTGACCGACAGCCGAGCCAGTTGCAGATTCGCCACATTCACGCACGCCAGCAACAAGACGAATCCAACGGCGCCCATGAGCATGGTCATAATCGGCCGCACCGCGTTGCCGCTGATGTTGTCGCTCATCAGTTCCGCCTTCGCGCCGCGATGCTCATGATCGCGAGGATTGCGCCGGGCGATGCCGCGCGCGATGGTGTCCAGTTCGGCGGACGCTTCGCCTGCCGTTGCACCTGGCCGCAGCCGCCCCAGAGTGGTGAGGAACATGGCATTGTGGCTGGTGCGGTCCGGCGGGTCCAGTTGCATCGGAATCCACATCTCAGCCTCGGGTGGGTATTGGAACTCCTTTCCCATCACCCCGCAGATCTCATAGGGTTGATCATTGAGGTGGAAGGTTTTGCCGACTACTTGGGCGTCTGCACCGAAGCCGGTCTGCCAGAGCCGGTAGCTGAGTAGTGCCACGTGGGGCAGGCCGGAGTAATCGGGAGCGGCGTGGAATATGCGGCCCAGCAGCGGCTGCACCTCGATCGCGTCGAAGAAACCCGTAGATACATGCGCGCTGAGAACGCGTTGGGGATCGGCGCTGCCGGTGAGGTTGACGTCGCGCTCGTACCACACTGAAATGTGTTGCACCGTTCGCGATTGGTCGCGAAACTCGGCGAAATCCCCGGGCGACATGCTGGCCATCCCCAGCCGCAACCCCGGCACCGTACCGATCACGTTCACCACTCGGTCCAGATGTGGGATCTGCAGCGGACGCAGGAGGACCACATCGGCAAGGCTGTATATGGCGGTGTTTGCGCCAATCCCGAGGGCCAGTGCGAAGATTGCCACTGCGGTGAAACCCGGGCTCTTCCACAGCACTCGTCCGGCATAGCGGATGTTCTGTAGAAGCATCTCGAGCACCGGCAGTCCGCGGGCGTCACGATACTCTTCCTTCATCCCGGCCAGGTTTCCCATGCTGCGGCGGGCGGCGAACTGCGCCTCCTCCGGCGTCATCCCCTGGCGAATGAAATCTTCAGCGAGAAGATCCTGGTGCGCGCGTAGTTCGTCATCCAAGTCGCGCGCGATCCGCCGTTTCGCGAATACCGCCAACAAGCGTTTCATGACTCCTGCTCCAACACGCGGTTCACCACTTCGGTGGCAAACGCCCAGTTGTCCGCTTCGTCGGCAAGATGCTTGCGGCCTTTCTGCGTGATTGAGTAAAACCGCGCCCGCCGCTTGTTCTCCGATACGCCCCACTCGGTAGCGATCCAGCCCCGTTGTTCCAGCCGAACGAGTGCCGGATATATGGTGCCCTGGTTCAGATAAAGCGCGCCTTCGCTCACCTGCTCAATGCGCCGCGCGATGCCATAACCGTGCAGAGGACCGAGCGACGCGAGCGTCTTCAGTACCATCAGGTCCAGGCTGCCCAGCAATAAAGCGGTCTTCCGCTCATTCATGTTGAACTCCAACAGGAGTATGAAGTGAATTGCGCCTCGATGTCAAGCGGAACATCACACGGGTAAGACTGCAAACGGTCTAAGCTCCGGCCGGGAAGGCAAAAAACGCACATGCTAAGCTGGATTTATCGAACTCAGGCAGGCCGTTTTGCGTCTTGTGTTCCTGGAGACGTGCTCTCGTGAAAACGAAATGGAAGATCGTACTCGTCATTGTCCTCCTGGTTGTGGTGACCGGGGGCATCGTTGCGAGCATCAAGTATAGCCAGCGAGGAATCGTCACGGTGCAGACGGGCAAGGTGGTGCGCCAGGATCTGGTATCCACCGTCACCGCCTCTGGCGAGATCAAACCACGTAATTACATTAATCTAGGCGCGAACGCGATGGGGCCGATCACCGCTCTCTTTGTGAAAGAGGGCGACCATGTTCGCAAGGGCCAGGTGGTGGCGCAGATTGAAGCCACCCAGGCGCATGCCGACGTGCAGGCGCAGCAGGCCACCATCCAGAGCGCCCTCGCTGACGCCGCAGCCGCGGAGGCCAACGTCAAATCCATGGACGATGCCATTGCCAACGCGGAGGCCACGCTTGATAAGACCAAGGCCGAGCTGGACGTCGCCAAACTGAACCTCGATCGCGCAAATCAGCTCTTCAAGGACCGGCTGATCGCCAAGCAGGATTACGATCAGAAGAAAGCCGATTACGATACCGCCGTGGCCGGTGTCGCTGAGGCGCAGACGCGCGTGGCCCAGTCGAAATCGCAGAAGGCGCAGGCCACGCAACAGGTGGCTTCCTCACAGCGGCGCGTGGCTCAGAACCAGGCCGCGCTGGCACGCTTCAGCGACGTTCTGCAGAAGTACTCTGTTACCGCGCCGCTGGATGGCATGGTGACCAATCTTCCGGTTCGCGTGGGCGAGACCGTGGTGCCGGGCATTCAGAATTCCGAGGCCAGTACGATCATGACGGTGGCCGATATGTCGGTGATCACCGCCGAGGTGCAGGTGGATGAAACCGACATCGTAAACATCGCTCTCGGTCAGGCCGCTGAAGTTACCGTGGACGCTGTCCCCAACAAGATTTTCAAAGGCCACGTGATCGAGATTGGCGACACGGCCATCCTTCGCTCCACCGGTGTGGCGGCGTCGCAGAGCAACACGTCCAGCCAGGAGGCCAAGGACTTCAAGGTGGTTATCGCCATGGACAACCCTCCCGAGGAGTTCCGCCCCGGCCTCTCTTGCACGGCAAAGGTAACCACCGCTACCCGTCGCGACGCGGTCACCATTCCTTTGCAGGCGCTGACCATCCGGCAGAAGGGCGACCTCGAAAAACTGAAGACGAACGCCGATGGAACCGTGCAAGCGGCCGGCACGGTGGATCCGAAAGTGGAGAAGGAGAAGAAGGAAGAGATTCAGGGCGTCTTCATCGTGAAGGCGGGTAAAGCGGTGTTTCAGAAAGTGGACACGGGCATCACCGGCGCTACCGACATAGAGGTCCTGACCGGCCTGAAGCCAGGCGAAGAGATCATCACCGGCAGCTACAAAACCATCCGCACCATTCGCAACGATGCCAAGGTGAAAGTGGATAACAGCAAGCCGAAGGACACCACCGAGACACCGGCCTGAGCCCCCAATGGCGACTGCAACCCAGGAACTAATCGATCGCGGCGAGGATCTGCGGCGCCAGGGCGTGGTCATTCGCACATACGATCTGTGGAAGACCTACATCATGGGCGACCAACAGATCCATGCGGTGTCCGGTGTGGATATTGAGATCCATCGTGGCGAATACGTGGCCATCATGGGCCCCTCGGGTTCGGGGAAATCGACGCTCATGAACCTGGTGGGCTGTCTGGACACGCCGACCAAGGGCCTGTACTATCTCAACGGCAATCTGGCCAGCGAGATGACCGACGATGAGCTGGCGCGTATTCGCAATAAGGAAATCGGGTTCGTTTTTCAGACGTTTAATCTGTTGCCTCGCGCGACGGCTTTGCACAATGTCGAACTGCCGCTGATCTATTCAGGCCTGCCGTCGGCGGTGCGCGCGGAGAAGGCGAAGGCTGCGCTGAAGGCCGTGGATCTGGAAGAGCGCATGCTCCACAAGCCGAACGAACTGTCCGGCGGCCAGCGCCAGAGGGTGGCGGTGGCGCGCGCGCTGGTGAACAATCCGTCCATCCTGCTGGCCGACGAGCCGACCGGCGCTCTGGACACAGCGACCGGCAACGAGATCATGGCCCTGTTTGAGAAGCTGCACCAGCAGGGGAATACCATCGTGCTGGTGACCCACGAGAACGATATCGCCCTGCATGCCTGGCGTGTGATCCACATCCGCGACGGCAAAGTGGAACGCGACGACAAGATCAAGTAAGCTCAGGAAGTCATGTCCTTCGAAACTACTCGCCGAGGCTTCCTCGGCGCCGGCGCCGCCATATGTGCGCTGTCCACTTCCCGCGCCGACGCCGCGCCACCTCAGGCGCCCGCTGCGTTCAAACTGGGCGTAGCGTCCATCTCTTTTCTCAAGTTTCCGCGCGAGCGGGCCATAGCGATGACACGCGCACTGGACGTTCATTTCATCAACATTAAGTTCGTGCACCTCGCGCTCGACAGCACGCCGGAACAGATCCGCGCCGCGCGCGCCGAATTCGATACGGCAGGACTTACGGTTCTGGGCGGAGGCCTCATCCCCTTCGACAAGGAAGATGAAGCGGACATCCGGCACAAGTTCGAGTATGCGAAGCTGGCCGGCTTCCCGCTCATCGTTGCCGGACCCACTCATTCGACGCTGCCCATGCTGGAGAAGTACGTCCGCGAATACAACATCCGGCTGGCTGTACACAATCACGGTCCCGAGGACCAACAATTCCCGACGCCGCAATCCGCGCTCGCGGCGATCCAGGGCATGGACCCGCGCGTGGGCTTGTGCGTGGACGTAGGACACACATTGCGCGCCGGCGCAGATCCCGTGGCGTCACTCGCCGAAGCCGGACCGCGGCTGTTCGACATTCACATGAAGGATCTGAAGAAGACCGCGAAGTGGGAAGCTTGTCCGGTGGGCGATGGCCTCATGCCGGTGACCGCGATGTTCCGGCAGTTGCGAAAACAAGGCTACGCTGGCGGCGTCATGCTGGAATATGAGACGGACGAAGACAATCCATTTCCCGGTATGCAGAAATCATTCGCGTATATGCGTGGCGTGCTCGCGGGGATGAGCGGATAAGTATCGCCGCGAAATCGGCCATTTTTCTGCAACCAAACGTATGTTCTTCACATCTCTGTAGTTGTTGATTGTGGCGGGTTCGATTAGAATTCGTCATTGAAATGTAGCGATAGTTGTGGTAGATTGAGTAAGAAGTGAACGACGTGCGGCGCGGTCAGCCGTATGTCAGTCCCCGCTGACTTTTCCCCGAAGAAAATCATGCAAATGCGACGTGCAGCCTGCACGCTACTTGTGTGCCTGCGCGGTTGCGTTCCGCTAACCAAAGAAAACTCAATGGAGGAAAAAACATGAAGTCACTTAAGTTGACGTGTGCCGCGCTGGGCCTGTCGGTGTTGTCCATGATGCCTTTGATGGCCGACTCTTACCTCAACGTGAACGTGCCGTATCCGTTTGTCGCCGGCAAAGTGAGACTGCCCGCCGGCGCCTACACGATTCAGGAGGAAGCACTGACCGGCATCGTGACCATCCGCAACAGCGCGGGCAAGGCAGTGGTTCTGCTCAGCGGCCCAGGGTTTGGGACCGCGGGAAGCGTTTCACCGGGTCTCACCTTCGTGAATGTTCACGGTGAGATGGTGCTGACCTCGCTTCAGGAAGAAGAGCGTCCCTCGCGAACGCTCCCTGCGCACGGTCTGGCCCAGTAAGTCATAACATCGAAAGTGGGCTACCGCTCGTTCAGGGTGGCCCACCTTCCGATTCCATCTGCAAACACATCTTCGGGAGTCAGCAGACTCACTATCAGAAAAGCCTCGGTTTCGAAATCGAAGAAGAAGCCGGGTTGCACCAGCACGCCATGATCGTCGAGCAGCGTGAGCACCCATTCTTCTTCCGTGCGGATTCGCGGAACCTGCACGATTGCGTACCAGCCGCCCTCGACGTTTAACACTCGATTTGGCGATTCGGGCCCGAAGGCCTTGTAGAGCACCGCCAGATTGCGGCGGACTCGGGTTTCGATCTGGCTCTGAATTCCCGAACGAAACGCGAGCAATCCGGCGGCAGCCCATTGCACTGGAGTGGATACAGACAGATACGTGTCGGCGATGAATTCGAGACGCTCGATTGCTTCACGGCGTAGAGCCACTGGACCGTTGATCACCATCCAGCCGAGTTTGATCTGCGGCAGGCCGGCGACTTTCGAAAGCCCGCTCAGCGAGAACGTAAGCACTTCGCTGGTTGACGAGAGCGTGCGCACACGGCGCGGATCGTCGTGCCGGGCGTAGTCGGAGAAGACTTCATCGCTGACGATAGCCAGACCGCGATCCCGGCAAATACGGACCAACTCCTCATGCTCCTCCTGTTTGAGGAATGACCCGGTGGGGTTGTTCGGATTCACCACGACGATAGCGCGCGTACGTGGCTTGATCGCATGACGAAGAGCATCGAGATCGATGTTCCACGCCCCGTCATAGACGAGCGGATACTGCACCACACGCACGGATTCGAGTTCGGCCAGAAACTCGAACAATGGATAAGAAGGGCGTGGAACCAGTACCTCGTCGCCGGGGTTCGCCAGCAGTTTGAACAAATACGCGTAGCCCTCGCTGGTGCTGGCGGTGAGGAGAACGCGCGCCGGGTCCACCGGTTCGCCTCGATCGGCGTAGTATGTGGCCACCCCTTCGCGTGCCTCGGGAAGGCCAGCTGGCTGGGGTTCGTAGGTCAGGCATCGAGGATCGGACAACAGGCGGGCAATTTCGTCCGTTGGATATTCGATCCCGGCCCGGGTCGGATTCGATTCGGTGAGATCGAGAATCGGCGAACCGGCGGCGCGAAGTTCGCGCCATCGCCGTGTGATTCGGTTGATCTCGGAGGACGCGTCGAGCCGTGAAGAGAACATGAGGTCAGTGCGCACACCGAGGAGCCCTGGAGAAATCAACTTGTTCGTATCAGGTTACTGCCGGACGACGCTCTACGCAATCCCTTGAGGATAGAGTGGAGGATCGAGCAGGCGAGTTTACGGTCTGCCATCAGCCTCCGAGCAGTGGCTCCGCTTCGAGAATGGGGTCGGCCGATTCTTCGGCTCCGGAGACGGGCAGCCACCGGGCCAGGGCGTCCGATAGCTGGCTCAGGTCCACGGGTTTCGAAAGATAATCGTTCATTCCCTCGCGCAGGCAGCGTTCGCGGTCGTCCGCCATCGCGTCAGCGGTAACGGCGATGATCGGAATTCTCGGTGAGATCGACCGGATTTGGTGGGTCGCTTCGAAGCCGTCCATCACCGGCATCTGGCAATCCATCAGCACAATGTCGAAGGCTCCATGCCGTACCGCTTCGACGGCGTCAGCGCCATCGCGGACCGCGCTGGCGGTGTATCCCAGCTTTTTCAGTTGCGCAAGAGCTACCTGCCGGTTGGTGTCATTGTCTTCCGCAACCAGGATTCGCGCTTTTCGCCGAATCGGCATCACGCCCAGGGCCGCGCTGGCAGGCCCCTCCACTCGCTTGAGCGAGGGGTGCTGCTCGTTGCCGGAGGGCAATTCAAAGACTGCGGTGAACCAGAAGATGGAACCGCGATCTTCCTGGCTCTCGACGGCGATTGTCCCTCCCATCATTTCGACGAGCTGCTTGGAGATAGCCAACCCCAGCCCGGTGCCGCCGTACTTGCGTGTAGTGGACGCGTCTGCCTGAACGAACGGCGAGAATATCCGGGAGGCCTCTTCCGGCCTTATCCCAATGCCGGTATCGGCGATGGCGAAACGAATCGTCGCTGTGCGGTCTCCCTTACTCTCGAGCGCCGCACTGAGGGTTACTTCGCCCTTCTCGGTAAACTTGATCGCATTGCCGACGAGATTCGTCAACACCTGGCGCAGGCGGTGGACGTCGCCGCACAGGGCCTCCGGTGTTTCCGGCGACACGCGCGAATAGACATCCAGACCCTTCGCCTTCGCCGGGACACTCAGTAAACGGACAACATCCTGGATAATGTCGTTCAGGTTGAAGTCCAGATTTTCAAGAGCTATCTTGCGCGATTCGATCCTGGCGAGGTCGAGGATGCCGTCGATGAGCACCAGAAGCGCCTCTCCGCTGCTCTGTGCCACGAGGGTGTATCCTTGTTGCTCGCCGGTGAGATCCGTTTCAAGTAAGAGCTGAATCATGCCCAGGACGCCGTTCATCGGCGTGCGGATTTCGTGGCTCATATTGGCCAGAAAGCTGCTCTTCGCCCGATTGGCGGCGTCCGCGCCCTCCCGAGCCTGGATCAACTCCTGCTCATAGCGTTTCTGGTCGGTGATCTCTTCCGCGATTCCGACCACTCGTATCAGTTGGCCAAGTGGGTCGCGAATGGGAAAAGCCCGATCCCGGATCCATTTCTGCTGGCCGTCCGGGGTCCGTATTCGATATTCCGAGTCGACGCGTTCTCCCTGCATCTGTCTGGTAAAGACCATATGCGCGTGTTCGCGGTCATCGGGTTCGATGGCCTCCGCCCAGTCCATCGGACTCCGGTAGAGACTCTCGCAGCTTCTTCCCCAAACCGGTTCATAGGCGGGGCTGACATAGAGGATCTCGTCGGCTGTCGCCGTCATCATCCAAAACACTTCGCGAATGTTTTCCGCCAACTGGCGAAATTTCTCTTCGCTGCTTCGCAGGGCGAGCTCGGCCTGCTTTCGCTCTGTCATATCCGGGCAGATGCCCACGTACCCGACGCACTCGCCACTCGCGGAAAAGCACGGCTCCGCGTAGGAGGCCACCCATCGCCATTCGCCATCGGCGCGGCGGATGCGTGCTTCGGCGTGGAACGGCGCATGTTTACGCACGGCGAGTTCAAAGGCCTCCACGTACTCGGCTACGTCGTCCGGATGAACCAGCGCGTGCCATTTGCCTTCCCGCACGTCTTCCCAGGTTGTTCCACAGAATTCCTGGTACGCTTTGTTGACGAACTGCGTCTCCCCCCGGGGACCGGTGATCCACATCAGCATCGGGCAACTGTCCGCCATCAGGCGGAAGCGGTCTTCACTCTCGCGCAGAGCCTGTTCCGCGCGCTTGCGCTCGGTGATGTCCTCCACATGGACCACGAAATATCGCGGCCGCCCGTCGGTATCTCGTACCGCCGACATTCTCATGCGCCCCCACACGGCATTTCCGGAGCGGTGTATGTAGCGTTTCTCCGCTTCCACGCAGCGGTCCGGATCCCTGCGCAACTGTTCCCCCATTTGCAGAGAAGGCTCCAGGTCGTCGGGGTGCACCAGTTCCGACCAGAGTCGGCCAGGCAGATCCTGTTCGGAGTATCCCAACATCCTGCAAAACGCCTCATTCACCTGGATAATGCGTCCGTCGGGCCCCGCAACGGACATGCCGAACGGCGCGTGTTCGAAGACTTCGCGGAATCGCCATTCGCTTTCCCGAAGTTCCTGCCTGGCGCGCAGGCGATGGCCGATGTCCCGGGCTATGGCGGACGCTCCGACTACTTCTCCGGCTGGATTCCGGATCGGGGAGATGGAAAGAGAGACATCAATGGGCCGTTCATCCTTCGCCTGCAGGACTGTCTCGAAAGGGTTGATCGCGCATCCCTCGCCGATGAGGTCAAGGAACTGCCGCATCTCGCCGCGGCGGCCGGCCGGAGCGAGAATGGCGGCATTCTCTCCGATGATTTCCGCGGCCTGGTACCCGAACAACACCTCGGCACCGCGGTTCCAACTCAGGATAGTCCCATCCAGTGTTACGCCCTGAATCGCCTCTTCGGAAGATTCCACGATCGACGACAACAAAGCCCGGGCTCGCTCGGCCTCCCGGCGCTCCGATATGTTCCGGAGAATCGCAGAGATGGCCGTTACCTCACCTGCGGGGTTTCGGATAGGGCACGCGGTAATTGATACGTGAACGCTGTTTCCGTCCTTGTGCACGCCCACCCCCTCATGTTGCGAGACTGCGTTGCCGTGCAAGACCCGCTCCGTAAGATGCTCCAGCGTGGGCCGTCGTTCGGGCGCCACCAACATGGACAGGCGGCTCCCGATGGCCTCGCCCGCGGAGTATCCAAAAACCGTTTCCGCGCCGCGGTTCCAGGTGAGTATGACACCGGCGGGTGTGTAAGCGACGATGGCGTCCTCGGAACTCTCCACAATCGCCGCCAGGAACCTTTGCGCCTCCTCGGCGGCCCGCCTCTCGGTCACGTCGCTCTTGATGGCGATGTAGCGGATCACCCGGCCATTCGAATCCTCGACCGGGGTGATGCGCATCTCCTCCGTGTAGAGAGTGGAGTCCTTGCGCCGGTTGATCACTTCGCCGTGCCAAACCCGTCCCGACCGGATGGTGTTCCAGAGCTCTTCGTAAAACGCCGCCGACTGGCGACCCGACCTGAGGATGCTCGGGTACTGTCCCACCGCTTCCTCGCGGGCGTATCCGGTCATTGCAGTAAACGCGGGATTTACGTACTCGATTTTTCCGCCGGTATCGGTAATGACAATGGCATCGGCCGCCTGCTCGACAGCAGCGATGAGGCCGGCCTGCTCAATAATCGTGCCGCTAATCTGACCCACTACCACTCCCCCATCGAGTCGACGTCTCAATTCTTATCGGCCAGCGGCGCTTTCTTTATGGTTTAATCGGGTGCTGACAGGTCACCGATATCAACCAGGCGGCACAGACTTCAGCCGGTGTTCCTTCTAAGCCACTCATTCATATCTGAGGGCGATCATCGGGTCCACGCGCGTTGCGGTGCGCGCCGGGAAAAAGCAGGCCGCGAGACCGGCCGCGAACAACAGCAGGACAACGGCGGCAAGGGTCAGGGGATCGTACGGGGACACGCCGAAGAGCTGGCTCGCGAGCGCCCGGGTCAGCAATACGCTGGCGGCGAGGCCGATGACCGTGCCGATGATGAGCAGGCGCACCCCCAAGCGCAGGACCATGCGCAGTACGGCGGCGCGATTGGCCCCCAGAGCCATTCGAATGCCGATTTCGTGGGTTTGGCGCGACACCGCATACGAGATGACGCCGTACACGCCGATGGTAACCAGTACCAGCCCGACGCCGGCAAAGACCGCCAGCAGATAAAGACCGAAGCGTGCCTGCGAGAACGAAAACTGATTGATGAAGTTCTCCGCGGTGTCGGTGAGCGTGAGCGCGACGCCGCGATCGACAGACCAGACGGTGCGGCTTACCGCGTTGAGCAACCCCCTGGGATCGCCCGCAGTGCGCACCAGAACGCCGCGTGCGGCCGAGCCGGTGATGGTGTAGGGAATCCAAACCTCCGGAATAACCGGCTCCTGCAGGCCCTGATTTTTCACGTCGGCGGCAACGCCAATGACCTCGAACGTTGGGTCGCGGACCGGGTCCGGGAATGTGGTCAGAGCGTCGAGCGTGAAGTGCTGACCAATAGGATCCGAGTTGGGGAAATACTTCTTCACGAATGTTTGGTTCACCATCGCGACTTTGCGGAGGTTGTTCATTTCCGCTTCCGTGAAGCTGCGGCCACGCTTCAGGTTGATGCCGAGGGTGGGGAAGTAACCATCGCTGCAAAGCTGAAACAGAGTGGTCCAGTCCTCGGTGGCGGTCTTTCCGGGAATCAGCAGCTTGCTGCGAATGCCGCCATAAGGCGGGAGAGTGCTGGTTTCAGTGACGTCCACTACGCCGGGCATCGCTTTCAGGCGCTCCAGCAGCGGACGGAAGAAACCAGTAACTTGCGCGGCGGTTTTGTATCGATCCTCCGGCAGCGGGAGACGGGTCACCAGAATGTGCGAGGGGTTGAAGCCGAGGTCCACCTGCTGGAGCGCGAAGAAGCTGCGCATTAGCAGGCCGGCGCCCGTGAGAAGAACAAGAGACAAAGCGATTTCGCCGACGATCAGCGCATTGCGCAGGCCCGCATGGCGGAATCCGCCGGAGACGCCTTTTCCGGTGTCACGCAGGGCGTCGTTCAGATCGCGTTTCGTCGCATAGAGCGCGGGAACGGTGCCGAAGATCAGAGAGGTGACGACGGCCGCCCCCAGCGCGAAGAGCAGCACAGGAACATTCAAGCGGATCAGCGCTTCGGCCGGAATGGCGTCCGGAGGAATGATGGTCACCAGCGCCCGCAGGCCGGCCCATGCCAGCAGACATCCCAGCACCGCGCCGCTGAGGCCGAGCAGCAGGCTTTCCATGAGAAGCTGGCGAACCAGGCGCAAGCGGCCCGCGCCGATGGCGGCACGGATGGCGATCTCTTTCTCCCGCACGGTGGCCTGCGCCAGCAGCAGGTTGGCCACGTTAGTGCAGGCGATGAGCAGCAGCATTCCGACCGCGCCCATGACGATGAACAACAGCACGCGAAACTGGCCCACCACAGTATCGGCCAGGGTTTGCACGATAACGGTGAATTGCTTCGGGTACTCGTTCGGATACGCTTTCGCCAGGCGGTGCGCGATAACGTTGAGATCGGCCTGCGCCTGATCCATGGTGACGCCGGGCTTCAGATGCCCGACCGGCCAGTAATAATCGGCAAATCGTCCGGTGGCCGCGGCGGCGGTGCGGGCGAGAGAGGCAGGAATCCAGAGGTCTGAATCGCTCCATCCGAAGCGCGGCGGCATAATTCCCACCAGCGTGCGCGCCATACCGTTGAGCACGAAGACGCGGTTCAGGATCTTCGGATCGGCGTTGAAGCGGGAAACCCAGACTTTGTAGCGCAGGGCGAAGACGGGCGGAGCGCCGGGCTTGTAGTCGTCCGGGCCGAAAGCCCGTCCAAGCAGCGCCGGCATTCCGAGAAACTCGAACGTGCCCGGGGTTACCCGAGTGCCCTTGAATCTCTCAGTGCCCTCGCCGTTGGTGTAGAGGATGTCCGTATCGCCGTTGGCGATCATGCGGTCAAAGACGTGGTTTTGCGCCTGATAATCCAGATACTCCGGAATCAGCAGCGATTGACGCCCGCCCGGTTCGCTGCGAGACGTGTCGTGAATTTGGAATTGGACAACATGCTGTGAGTCGGCATAGGGAAAAGGATCGAGCAGGACGTTATCGATGATGCTGAAGATCGCCGTGGTTGCGCCGATTCCCAGCGCGAGAGCCAGCACCGCCAGCGCGGTAAATCTCCAATCCCGGCCCAGGCTGCGGGTGGCGTAGCGGATGTCGCGCCAGAGCAGGCCCATGCCCCGAATACGCTCGCGTCAGCGAATCCGTTCCCCAAAACTTCTCATTCGTAGCGAAGAGCTTCGGTAGGATTCAGGCGGGAGGCACGGCTGGCGGGCAGCAGCCCGAACGCAATGCCCACCAAGACCGACAAGAGAAAGGCCACTACTACGGAGATCATCGAAATGGGCACGCGGATCTGATCGGTGAAAAACCGGATCGTCAGGGGAACCGAAATCCCGATCAGAATGCCAACGGCGCCGCCGGAAACGCTGATCAGAACAGCCTCGGTCAGGAACTGCTGAAGCACTTCGCGCCGCGATGCGCCGACGGCCATTCGCAGGCCGATTTCGCGCGTGCGCTCGGTCACCGTTACGAGCATGATGTTCATAATGCCGATCCCGGAGATCACCAGCGCGATGGCCGAGACCAGCAGCAGAACGATCGAGAGCACGAGAGCGATTCGCTTCGCCGCGTCGAGTATGGAAGAGAGGTTCTCGATATCGTAGCGGGCGCCCGGCCGATGCCGGTTTTCGATGATCTGCCGGACGGCAATAGTGAGTGGGCCTACGTCTTCGGCGGTTCTTGCCTGCACGTAGATGGGATCGATGCGCTCGATCGGTGAAAAGTAGCGGATCACCGTGATCGGAATCAGGATGGTCTCAGCCGATAATTCCGAGAGGCCGAAGCTTTCCGTGCGCTCCTTGAAGGTGCCGATTACGGTGAACTCCAGTTGATGAATACGGATGGTCTGGCCGATGGCGCTGGGCTGGCTTCCGTAAAGCCGAATGGCGAGTTTCTCGGTGAGCAGGGCGACCTTCTGACGAAGCAGGACGTCGTTCTGATCGAGGAA
>JBEKFB010000003.1:0-45991 GCA_050013535.1 Bryobacteraceae bacterium
ACCATGACGTATCCGGCCGCAGGAGCGTTTCCCCGCTCTAGTGGACCCAGGGGTCCCGGTCGCGGTCGCCGTGCTTCTTCATGTAGACCTGAAACTTCCTCTTGTTGCGCTGGATCTTCCACTGCCGGTACCGTTCCTGGAGGGTGGGGCCAGCCACCCGGATGCGGACGGGTTTCCGCTGGCGGACCGTGCGCATGAACAGAAAGCCGAATAACAATCCTCCCAGGTGCGCGAAGCTGCTGACGCCGTTGCTGGCCTGGAACGACATCATAAACGTGACCGTTCCAATGATCAGTACGAACCACTTCACCTGAATCGGGATGAGGAAACTGAACAGGATGGTCCGGTTGGGGAACATCATGGCGTAGGCCATGAGGATGCCAAAGATGGCTCCGGATGCGCCGACGGTCGGCTGATTCGGATCTCCCCACGGCAGCAGGTAGTTCAGCGCGACAACGCACAACCCCGCACCAACGCCGCAGAAAAAGTAGAACTGGAGAAAGCGGCGCGTTCCCCACGCGTTCTCGATATCCGCTCCGAACATCCACAGGGCGAGCATGTTCCAGATGATGTGCCCGAAACCGGCATGCAGGAACATGTAGGTGACGGGCTGCCAGATGAAGAACAGCTTCACCACGGCGGCGGGACGCAACTCAAGAAATTCCCAGGGCAGGTCGAGATGCGCGACCTGCGTGAAGAACGAGAGGATGAAGATGCCGGCGTTCGAGATCAGAAGCCACTTGACCCCGCTCGGGAAGCCGGGGAAATACAACACGCCCGGAGAGCGGAATTTGCCGCCGTACGCCATGGAAATCGAGACCCTCTTGAAGAAAAGGATAACAGAAAGACTGCTCGAAGCCGCGTCTTTATTGCGGCTGAGCGTCAGTATGGCGCGCGGCGCGGAGAATGAAGTTCGCGGCGGCGTTCAGGCCGGCAGCCAGGGCCAGCCAGACCTGCCAGTGCGACCCTATTCCCGAGGAGATGAAGAAATCCTGAGTCCATCCGAGGTCCATTCCCAGACGCCAGACTCCGAGAACACCGCTGGCAAGGGCGAAATTACGAAGCAGGAAGGACACCGGAATCGCCGCACTCTGTGCCCATGCGGTGACGTGGCGAATGGCCGAGTCCAGCCATGCGAGCATGACCGTTCCCGTTCGCTGCGGAATGTCGTGGAAAACTTCAGTCGCTTGCATGACCCCGTGCACCTGCTTAGTAGATGCAGTGGCGCGCGTGGAAGTTTCGGGCCGAGTACCGCCGAAACATTTATTCGAGCTATTGTTTGATTACCGGACGCGGTCGAATTCCGATTTCAGAATCGACTCTCGCTCGCGCGCTTCCGATTTCGGCAGATCTGTTTTCGGGAGATCTGTAAAGCTGCCGTAACGATTCAGCGCGATCACGGCAAGCTGCAGCGCCATGGCGATGGCGAGCCATGTCTGCCAATGAGAGAAAGGACCGGTGGGAATCACGAAGTCGCGCGTCCAGCCAACGTCCGTGCCGAAGCGCCAGGCAGCCAGGACAAAAGCAGCCAGAACAGCGGGTTGCAGAAGGACCGAAATTCCCATCGCCAGGCGCCGAACCTCAGGCTTGTTCTGCTTTACCTTCCGGCCACGACCAAGACGTATGCGGACGTGCATTGCGATAGAATCCAGTTTCAGTTTACCAACTGGCGTTCAGCATCCGGCGCGCCGAATGCGCGGACGCCTTAGAAAAGGAAACCTTAGAGAATGATCAGGACTGCTCTGATCGGCACCGGCTTCATGGGAAGAACCCACGCGGAGGCCATCCGCCGGCTCGGCAATGTCGACATCGCGGCAGTAGCGAGCGCGGATGAGGCCAGAGCCCGGGAGTTCGCAACGGCTCACGGTATTGACCGCGCCACCAGCGATTACCGGAGTATCCTTGCTGACCCCTGGATTGACGCAGTCCACGTGCTCACTCCGAACGCGCTCCATCATGAGATCGCAAAGGCCGCGCTGGAGGCGGGCAAGCACGTGGTGTGTGAGAAGCCGCTGACGGTTTCAGTGGCTGAAGCGCGGGATCTGGCGGCGACCGCGGCTCGCACGAAACTGGCGAACTGCGTCGAACACAACCTCCGCTACTATCCGCTGGTGCAGCAGGCGCGGCAAATGGCCGCCAAAGGCGAGCTGGGTGAGATCCTGCTGGTGCAGGGAACCTATTCGCAGGACTGGTTGCTGTATGACACCGACTGGAACTGGCGCGTCGACTCGAAGCTGAACGGCCCGCTGCGCGCGATGGGCGATGTCGGGTCGCACTGGATGGATATGATCCAGCACGTCACCGGACTACGGATCACGGCGGTATGCGCCGACCTGGCGACGTTTCACCCCACACGAAAGAAGCCGAAGGGAGCGGTGGAGACATTTGGAGGAAAAGCGGACGGCGGGGATGAGTATGAGGCGATGCCGGTGAACACCGACGACTACGGCGCGGTCCTGATCAGGCTGGGCTCGCGAGCGCATGGCGCGTTCACGGTAAGCCAGGCTTCCGCCGGGCGCAAGAATCATCTGGCTTTTGAAATCTTTGGCACGAAGAAGGGCGTGGCATGGGATCAGGAGCGGCCCGACGAGTTGTGGATAGGCGAGCGCGGCAGTCCCAACAAGGTTCTCCTGAAGGATCCTTCCCTGCTTGATCCCGCGGCTGCCACGTATGCCGATTATCCGGGCGGGCACGGCGAAGGTTATCCGGACACGCACAAACAGGTGTTCCGCCGCTTCTATCGGCGAGTTGCCGATCCATCCGCGCCGATCGAGTATCCGACTTTCGCGGACGGCGCCGGTATCATGCAATTGCTCGAAAAGGTCCACCGGAGCGCCCGCGAGCGGGCGTGGCTCGAAGTGGAGCCGAGTGATAGTCTGTAATCAATCTGCATATGCTGAACATCAGGAAGGTTGAATGTTTTCTGCTTTCCTGCGCTCTGCCGGAGCCGTTGGTGCTGCCGTACTTCGGCGGAGAACGGCGGATTCTGAAGCGCGATGCGATGCTGATCCGCATTGAGGCCGATAAAGGCCTGGTCGGCTACGCACCCGGCCCCGCCACTGAGAAAGCAAAGCGTCTCATTGATACTGTGGTAGCGCCATTTCTGCGTGGCAGAACACTGGCCGACCCCGACGCGCTACGCGTGCAGTTCATTGAAGGGCCGGGACGCGATTGGGCCGTCCAGAAAGTGTACTGCGCGGTGGAGATCGCACTTTTCGATCTTGTCGGCAAAGCGAAAGAGTTGCCGGTTTCCGAGTTGATTGGCGGGCGTCTCCGCGACCGCATCCGCGTGTACGGCAGCGCGGGAATGTACACCACTCCGACACAATACGCCGAAGAAGCACACGCCATCTCGCAGCTCGGTTTTCGCGCTTACAAGATGCGCGCCGGCATCGGGCCCGACGACGACCTCACCACCGTGCGTCTGATGCGCGCCGCCGTTGGCCCCGATTTCGACCTCATGGTGGACGCGCACACGTGGTGGCGCATGGGCGATAAGAACTACGTCTCCAGCACGATCGATCGGCTTGCCGAAGAGCTCGCCCGTTATCATGTCGCGTGGTTGGAAGAGCCGTTGCCGCCGGAAGACCACGAAGGCTATTTGCGTCTGAAAGAACTTGATTTCGTTCCGATTGCCGCGGGCGAGCACGAACCTACCGAGCACAGCTTCATGGATCTGATCTTTACGGAGAGCGTCGACTACGTACAGATGGACGTGGTGTCGCAGGGAGGTTTCCCAACAGCTCGCCGGGTTCTCGCGGAAATCGCTCACGCCGGGCTGCGCTTTGCGTTCCACAGTTGGGGCACGGCGCTGGAGCTGATCGTCGCCGCGCAGCTTGGAATTTGCTGGCCGGACATGGTGGTGGAGTGGCTGGAGTATCCGTGCTACTCGACACCATCGCGCGCGGGCATGTATCCATTTCCGCTCGCCGCCGAAATCCTGAAGAACGAAGTTGAGATCTCGCAGGGAGATCTCGTTGTTCCCCCCGGCCCGGGCCTTGGCGTGGAAGTGGACGAGCGCGTAATCGAGCGATATCCGTGGATTCCGGGACCGTGGTCGACCTGGGCATTCGCGGGCGAGGAACGCATTCGCGAATCATTCGCCGATCCCAGCGAAAAGTGGCCGGCGACCGATAAGACTGAAAAATGAATCCGGTGCTGATCACTGCCGGAGCTTTGACGGGTGCGGCAGCAGCCATGACGTGGGCAGTTCGTGCGCCGTCGTCCACTCTGCTGGCGCCATCGTTTCATCGTGGCGTCCGAAACCGCCCGGCCGTTGCGCTCACGTTCGACGACGGACCTAGCGAATCCACACCTCGTTTGCTTGAGCTGCTGGCTCATCATGACGTGCGCGCGACTTTCTTTCAGTGCGGAGCGAACGTTCACCGGTTGCCATCGATAGCCCGTGAGGTCGGAGCGGCGGGTCACTTATTCGGCAATCATACTAATTCGCACGCCAGGCTTTCGTTGCACTCGGCGGAGTTCATCTTTGCGGAGATGGAAGAGGCACAGAAGGCGATCGGCGATGTCACCGGATGCGAACCACGATACTTCCGCCCGCCTTATGGGGTCCGCTGGTTCGGCATGCGGAGCGCTCAGAAGCGGCTGAGACTCACCAGTGTTCTGTGGAGTACTATTGGGAAAGACTGGAAATGGCAGGCGGACGCAGTCGCCCGGAGAATTCTGGCTGGCGCGATGAACGGTGCGATCTTCTGCCTGCATGACGGGAGAGCGCTGCGCGAGCGGCCGGATATCGAGAACACGATTGAGGCTGTGAGGCAGGTAATTCCTATCCTGCGTGACCGGGGCTTTCATTTTGAAACGGTGAACGAGATTCTATGTCCGACGAGTTGACCCAGCGAATCATCAAGGTGATCGCGGATACGCAGCACATACCGGTGGAGACCGTAAAGCTCGACAGCACCTTCGCGGAATTGAACATCGATTCGTTGGACGGGATCAACATTCTTTTCGCTCTGGAGAACGAGTTCAATATCAACGTTCCCGACGAGGCGGCAAAGGAGATTCGCTCGGTGCGAGATGCGGTGGAAGGAGTGACCAGGCTGGTGGAAGGCGGCGCGGGCGGGGCGAGTTCCGAACCGGCCCACGCGAGCTGAGATGCGTCATCGCGTTGTTGTCACCGGTCTGGGCGTCATCTGCGCACTCGGCCACAATCGAAAGTGCTTCTGGGACAGCCTTCGCGCGGGGCGCTCGGGAATCGAGCCGATCGAGGGCGCGGATCGCACGCAGTTGCGGTTTCAGAACGGCGGAGAAGTCCGGAACTTCGATCCTCTACAGTATTTTGACCAGCGGGAGATCGATCTGCTGGACCGTTTCGCCCAGTTCGGCGCTATATCGGCGCGCGAAGCCGTCGCGGATGCCGGCCTCGAATTCACCCCCGAATTGCGCGAGCGAACGGCCATCGTCACCGGCTCCTGCGTAGGCGGGCAGGGCACGGAAGACGAGGGCTTCGTCAGCCTGTACCGGCGCAACAATCCGCGTGGAAACCCGTTGACCATTCCACGTGTGATGAATAATGCCGGGGCCAGCCGCATCTCGCAGGAGTTCGGGATAGTGGGGCCCGCATGGACTGTCTCTACAGCCTGCTCTTCTTCCAACCACGCGATCGGTCAGGCTTTCCGGATGGTGCGGGATGGCGATGTGGATGTGGCCCTTGGAGGCGGAAGCGAAGCCATCTTCAGCATGGGCTTCCTGAAATCGTGGGAAGCGATGCGCGTGGTGTCGCCGGACACGTGCCGGCCATTCTCCAAAGACCGGCGTGGCCTGATCCTCGGCGAGGGCGGAGCCTGCCTGGTTATGGAATCGCTGGAGAACGCTCAGACGCGCGGGGCCAGGATTCACGCAGAGATTGTGGGCTTTGGAATGTCCGCCGACGCGCATCATATTACGCAGCCGCTGTCCGAGGGAGCGGCGCGGGCCATGCGCCTGGCTATGGCCGACGGGGACGTTCAACCTGAGCAGGTTGGCTACATCAACGCGCACGGAACCGGCACAACCGCTAACGATTCGACAGAGACGGCCGCGATTCGTGCGGTGTTCGGCAAGCACGCCGATCGGCTGGCGGTGAGTTCCACGAAATCCATGCACGGCCATGCACTGGGCGCGGCGGGTGCGATTGAGGCCGTGGCCACCGTCCTCGCGCTGGAGTGCGGCACGCTTCCTCCCACCGCCAATTACAATGAACCCGATCCCGCGTGCGATCTTGACGTCGTCCCCAATCAGGCCCGGGTGGCGCAGGTCGAATTTGCGCTGTCGAACTCGTTCGCCTTTGGCGGGCTGAATGCGGTGATCGCAATAAAGCGCTGGATATAGCTTGGCTGGCGCGGGCTCGCCAATTTTCGATACGCAGCGGATAGAATGGCTGCAAGCCAACTATGACCGCCAACGCCCGCGCGATCTTTCTCTCGCTTTGTGTGTGCTTGTCTGCCATCTCTCAGATATCGCCGCAATGCCGGATATCATTTCCTGAAGTTATTAAGGATAAGGCGAACTTCTTGTCTCCCGGCCAGGAAATGGACCTCGGCGATGCGATTGCCGAATACATTCAGCCCCAATTGGTAAGCGCATCGACTTCGGCGCCCGATTCCTGGCTACAAAAGACCGCGGAAAGGCTGGTACGCAGTGCGCCGCTGGCGGGAGTGAGAATCCGGACGTTTCTCATCGATATGCCGGAAGCCAATGCTTTCGTCCTTCCGGGCGGTCGGATCTACGTCTCACGCTCTCTGATCGCCTTCGCGCGCAGCGAGGACGAACTGAGCGGCTTGCTCGCACACGAATTGGGTCACCTCGTGGCTCATCATTCCGCCACTGACATTGCGCTCCGCATGCACAGCCTCCTTGGAATCGACGATGTTGGCGACCGCCGGGACGTCTTCAACAAGTTTCATGAGTTTGTCGAGAGGCCAGACTTCGAGAACAGCGGTAAGGCGGAGCAACACGAGAACGCCCAGCAGGTGCAGGCCGATCGTTTCGGACTGCTCATGCAGGCTGCCGCCGGGTTCGATCCTGAAGCCCTCGTTCAGGCCTTCGACCGGTTAGCGGAAACTAAAGGCAAAACCGGCACATTCCTTTCCGATTTGTTCGGCGCCACTCCGCCCGAGTCGAAAAGGCTGCGAGAGATGCTCAGGAGCCTGCCCCAGGGCTGCGGCTTAACGACAACCCACACCGATTCCGCGGAGTTCACGGCATGGCGGACCGCCGTACTGAAGGGCGCCCGGGCGGAAAGCGCCGAGTCGTTGCACGACGTCATCGCGCGCCGCAGAATGGAGCCGCCGTTACGAGGAGACCTTGAGCAGCTCCGTTTTAGTGGCGATGGGCAGTACGTTATTGCCCAGGACAACTCGGGCGTGAACGTTCTAAGCGTCAATCCGCTTCAGGATTTGTTCCGCATACCTGCTGCCGACGCCAGTCTCGCCCAATTCACGCCCGATTCAACAGAGGTGGTCTTGCTCGCGGCGGACACTCGTGTGGAACGCTGGAACATCGCTAATCGCCAACGAGTCGATTTAACTGAAATCCCCATTCGCCGTCCCTGCCTCGCGCGGAAGCTGGCTCCCGATGGACGGATGCTGGCTTGTCTCAGCTCAGATGGCAGCTTGTCCCTTATCGATATCGCTTCCGGGGATGCCGTTCTCGAGAAGAAGGATTTCACAACCGGTTTCAGTCTTCTGGTTTTGGTTCTTTTGGCTCGGGCCGGGGAACCGGCCTTTACGAGAATGGACTTCTCTCCGGATGGGCGCTATTTTGTCGCTTTATCCGGCGACGCGTCGGAAGCGCCTATCGCCTGGGATCTGCGCGAGCGCGGCAAGATCAGCCTTGGTGGCGCACTACGGGGTCTCTCCAGCGCGTCGTTTGTCTTCGCGGGCGCTGATCGCATCGTCGTTCCCAATGGAGACAAATCGGAGCTGATCTCATTCCCTTCAGGGCTTGTGCTCGCGAAGTTCTCGCTTCCGGGCGGCGATATCACGCGTGCCGCGGATTCCAACTTTGTCTTCGTTCGGCCTCTCGGTAAGCTAGCGGTCGGCTGTGCCGATATGCGCGTCAATCAGGCTGTGCTCACCGGCAAGCTTGCCGCCATGGACCGCCTCGGACAGGTGTACGTCGCCGAGAGATTAACCGGAGAAGTGGCCCTATATGAGGTTGGCAAAGGCGTCCGTGCGACCGTGCAACTGCCTGAGCCGGAGTTGACTGCGGTACACACTGCAGCGCTGTCTCCCGATCTGAGTTGGGCGGCGATCTCAGAAAAGACACGCGGAGCTGTTTGGAATGTGAGTACCGGCGCAATTACTGTAGTCCGAGGTTTTCAGGGCAGCTTTTTTGAGAACAACGAACATGTTGTGCTGGACATGCCCAAGCTGGAGCCTCAGGAGCGGCACCTGGTGGAGATAGACCTCGTCAAACGTGCCTCCACAAGCAGTCCGGACGTTAAAGACGGGCTCGCGACGCAAAGAGGACCGTATTTGTGGGCGACGCGTACCAAGGGCGGCAAACCGCCCACCTTCGTAACCACCGAGCAGTGGTTTGAGGATATCGTGTACGATGTCCGCGACCCTCATACGCTGAACACCGTCTGGTCGAGAGCATTCCCGAAGGAGGCGCCAGCGGTCTTTACTGAAGTTTCGGCCAACTCGTGCGTCTTCATCTGGCCATGGAGAGCCAAAGCCGCGCAGGAGCTAGTCAAGAAAGACCCCAGTCTAAAGTCGAGGCTGCCCCGCGAAGACCGGAGGCAGGGCCTTCACCTCGCGGAGATTGTCGACGTAAGAACCGGTGGAACAAAAAAGCTCGTGCTCTTCGATCTTGTGAATCCGGAGTTCGTCGTACGGGACGGGGTTAGCATGAGCGATCATCTCGTGATCGCCGACGACCAGAACCGGATCACTGTGTACGCGGAAAGCACCGGAGAACCAGGAGCGAGGTTCTTCGGAAGTCTGCTCGCCAGCGACCCCGTCCATCAGCGATTGGCCATCGGCAAGGAGCGCGGACATCTCGTCGTAGTCAGCGCCGTTAGCGGCGACGAGATAACGGATTTCACTGTCGCAGGCGGGTTGCCTGTCGTCCGTTTTTCGAGCGATGGAAATGCGCTGTTTCTTCTCACATCGAATGAGGAGGGAATCACGGTTGCCCTCCATTAGTCCGGCAGCTCAATCGAAAATCACCGTCTTATTCTCGTAAAGCAGGATGCGCCGGTCGACATGCCAGCGGACTGCGCGCGAGAGCACCAGCCGTTCCACGTCGCGGCCTTTCTGCACCAGATCGTCGAGCTGATCGCGATGTGAGATCCGCGTCACGTCCTGCTCGATGATGGGGCCGTCGTCAAGCACCTCCGAAACGTAGTGCGATGTCGCGCCAATGAGTTTGACGCCACGCCGGTATGCCGCCTGGTAGGGACGAGCGCCGCTGAATGCCGGCAGGAACGAATGGTGCACGTTAATGATTCGGCCAGGGTAGCGCGCCACGAACTCGGGTGAAAGCACCTGCATGTAGCGCGCGAGAACGATGAGATCGATATTGTTCCGCTCAAGGACGGCCAGTTGCTCGGCTTCGGCTTCGCGTTTCGACGCCGCGGTCACCGGAATCAGATGGAAGGGGATACGGTGAAACGCCACGAGAGCGCGCCCGTGATCATGATTTCCGATCACCACCGGAATTGTGCATGCCAGTTCGCCGGATTGCTGGCGATGGAGCAGGTCTGCCAGACAGTGCAGGTATTTCGAGACGAAGATGGCCACGCGTGGAAGACGCCGCGAGTATTCGACGCGCCAGCGCAGCCCGAGTTCAACGGCCAGGGGTTCGAATGCCGCGCGAAACGCCGCGTCATCGAGGGCGAACGAATCCAGCTCCCACTCGATGCGCATAAAAAAGAGGCCGGCTTCGTTGTCGCGATGCTGGTCGGCGTGAAGGATGTTCGCGCCGTGGTCGTAGAGAAACGTCGAGATCTTCGCGACAAGCCCTTTGCGGTCAGGCGAATCGATGAGCAGGATGGCTGAGTTTTTCACGTTACGTACCACAACATATCAGGCCCATTGGTCGCGCCGGACGCCCGCCGGCTTTGCGACAGTAAAGGGATGGCGTTCGACGTCACCGTGCTCGGCTGCGGCGAAGCTTTCGACGAGCAATATACGAACACGTCTCTTCTGGCTCGGGTAGAGGACAAGACCATCCTGATCGATTGCGGCTACAGCGCGCCTGCGCCGTTCTGGAATGCGGTGCCCGATGCCGATGCGGTGGATCTAATCTACATTAGCCACGAGCACGCCGATCATTGCTTCGGTTTACCCGCCGTGCTTGGCCGCATGTGGGAAGATGGCCGGACGAAGCCGTTGGTCATTCTGAGCCAGCCTCCGGTCCTCGTGCGCGTCGGCGAGTTGATGGAGGCGGGTTACCCGAGGCTGTCGGCGAGATTTCAATATGCCATCGAGTATCGCGAGGCGGCGCCCGGCCAGCACGTCACATGGGAAGGGCTGGGATTTGATTTCGCGCCAACGCGCCATTCCGTCAGCAACCTCGCGATTCGCGTCGCCGCCGGCGGAAAGAAGTTCTGCTACAGCGGAGACGGCGAGTTCACCGATGAAAGCCGCGCGCTGTTTGCGGGCGCCGGGCTGTTGATCCACGAAGCGTATTCCTTCGATCCGTCGCCGATTCACGGCGATTTTCCAGGTGTCTTCCAGATGGCCGCCGAGCAGAATGTTAGCCAGCTTGCGCTCGTGCACATCTCACGAAAAGTGCGCCGGGAGCAGGGGGAACGCATCCGCAAAGTGGATGCAGTCATCCCTGAACCTGGTGACCGGCTGGCGCTTTGTTAGCACTCTCCCTCCGGCGCTGCCAGCGGCGGAACGCAGCGGACTTGACCCGGAGCATTGAACTGCTTTAGAATGAGTAACAAAGGACCATCTATGGCCCAGCCATCACCACTGCGCGCCCCACGGAACCTGGACATCCTCGGCATGATCGTGCAGGAGTATATTCAGACCGGCGAGCCGGTTGCCTCACGGACGGTCTCGCGGCGGCTGCGTTCGCGGCTCAGTCCAGCCTCGGTGCGCAACGTCATGGCCGACCTTTTCGACGATGGTTACCTGATGCAGCCGCACACGTCGGCGGGCCGGGTCCCCACCGAGAAGGCGTTCCGAAGTTACGTGCAGTCGCTGGCCCGCGCGCGGGTACTCTCGGCTGAGTTGAAGCGCCTGCAGGGCGAACTGGGTCAGGCGGAAACCGTGGAGCGGCGGGTGGAATGTTCGTCGCATATGCTCATGGAAATGACCCGCGGAATCGGCATCGCGGCGGCCATTCCCACGCTGAGCCAGACGCTGGATTGCATTGAGCTGATCACTCTTGCCGACCGGCGAGTCCTGATGGTGGTGATCACCCAGGATCATATGGTGCGGCATCGCGTGGTGGCGCTGGAGGAGACGGTACGCGAAGGCGAACTCGAATCCATACGCAATTACATTAACCGCAACTTCAGCGGCTGGACTCTGTCTGAGCTGCGGCGCGAACTGAGCCAGCGGCTGGCGCATGAGAGCGCTTTGTACGATGCCGTACTAAAGCGGCTGAATATGCTCTGTTCGCGCGGCCTGCTGGAGTTCGAGTTGTCACCGGAGATTCACGTCGAGGGAGCGGGCAATCTGCTTGGCCTCGACCTGCATCTAACCAGAGAGAAGATGCGGGAGCTGTTCCAGGCGCTCGAGGAGAAGAAAAAAATTCTGGAAATGCTGGACCGGTTTCTCGAACTGCCGCAGGGCGAGATCAGCGTGCAGGTGGGGCTGGGGGACGCTCATCCGATCATGCGCGAGCTGTCACTGGTGGGTGTTTCCGTGGCGTTGCCGGGAGGCCTGTCGGCCCGCATCGCCGTGTTGGGACCCATGCGCATGAACTACGAAAAGGCCATGTCCGCCGTTCTGCACATGGGGCGCGCGTTTCAGAACACCGCCTCGTGAAGTGGAAATCGTCAAGCGGAAAGGCCGCGCCTGAATCGTAAACTGGAGTTGAACCATGGAACCGACAAAACCAACCGCAACCGAGGATGGACCCCGTATGGGGGAGGACAGCGTGCACACCAGTGACGCGGCGTCGGCTCTGGAAGCAGTGATCGCGGAACGGGACCAGCTTCTTTCGGAACGCGCGGATCTGCAGGACCGCTTGTTGCGCCGGCAGGCCGAGTTCGATAATTTCCGCAAGCGCGCGGAACGTGAGCGAGCCGACGTGCTGGAGTATGCGGCGACAGAAACGGTGCGGACCTTGTTGCCCATAGCCGACGATTTCGAGCGCGCGCTGAAGGTGGAATCGGCCGATAAGGAATATGCACGCGGAATGGAGCTGATCTATCAGCGGCTGTCCGACGCGCTGACAAAGCTCGGGCTGGAGCCGATTGCGTCGGAGGGCAAGCCGTTCGATCCCAACGTTCATCACGCCATCGAAATGGTGGAGACGGACGATTTACCGGATCACACCGTGATCGGTGAGTTCCAGCGCGGATACAACTTCCGTGGACGTCTGCTGCGGCCGGCCATGGTGAAAGTTGCGGTGAAGAAGGCGTCGTGAAGCTGGACTATTACGAGGTTCTGGGCGTCACCCGGGATTGCGACGACGGTACGCTGAAAAGCGCCTATCGCAAGCTGGCTCTCCAGTACCATCCCGACCGCAATCCCGACGACGGCGAAGCCGAGGAACGATTCAAGCAGGCCGCCGAAGCCTATGGCGTACTGAGCGACCCGCAGAAAAGAGCGGTTTACGACCGCTACGGTCATCAGGGATTGCAGGGCGCCGGGGGCGCCGGATTCGATCCGTCGCAATTCGCCGATTTCAGCGATATTATCGGCGATTTCTTTGGATTCGGAGATCTTTTCGGCGGTGGCGGGCGCCGCCGTACTCGTGCGCAGAAGGGCGAAGATCTCCGCTACGATCTGGAAATCAACCTCGAAGATACGATCCGCGGTTTGAGTGCGGATATTCAGGTGCCGCGGACGGAAGCTTGTTCGCGGTGCGAAGGCAGCGGCGCTGAACGCAACGACGGAATGACCACCTGCCCCATGTGCCACGGCCGTGGAGAGGTGATTTATCAGCAGAGTTTTCTCTCCATCCGGCGAACCTGCGGGCAGTGCAACGGACGGGGCCAGATTGTCAGGCGGCCCTGCACGCAGTGCCGCGGCGAAGGCTATGTACGCGCCGAGCGGAAGCTGAAGGTCAATATTCCCCCCGGGGTGGACACGGGCACGCGCCTGCGTCTCACGGGCGAAGGGCAACCCGGAGCCAACGGCGGTCCACAGGGAGATCTTTACGTTTTCGTGCGCCTAAAGGATCATCCGGTTTTCCAGCGCAGCGAGGACGATCTGGTGTGCACCATTCCGGTGAATGTGGCGCAGGCGGTGCTGGGCGCCGAGGTTGATCTGCTCACCTTCGATGGTTTACGCACGGTGAAGATACCTGAAGGAGCGCAGGGTGGCAGCCGCATTCGGCTGAAGGGTCTGGGTGTGCCGAAGCTGCAGGGCCACGGGCGCGGAGACATGGTGGTGGTTGTGGATGTGCGGATTCCCAGCCGGCTCTCACGCGAGCAGAAGAAGCTGTTCGAGCAGTTGCGGGAAACACTGCCCGCCGAAAACGACCCTGCTGAGAAGGGCCTGCTCGATAAGGTGAAAGAATATTTTATGTAGCTGGACGGCCCGCGTTCAGCCGTCCCGTCTTTTCCGCCCACTCGCGGAACATTGCCGCAAATTCGCGCGCCGGCGATGAACACAAATCTTCGAGAGCGTACTTCATCTTCCGTTTCCAGTTTGGGTATTCGGCGGTGGTACCCGGCAGATTCTGTTGCTCGGTGTCCTTGAACAAGTCTTCCTGGTTGAGCAGCATCAGCATGCACGGTGTGCTCATCAGGAAGCCGACAATGGCGTGGTGCAACTCCCCGGTTAACTCAGGCAGGTCCGTGGCGTCGCGTGTCCAGTCATCCGGAACCAGCAGGAGGCGGTGGAGCAGGTCCAGGATTTTCTGCTTGTCTCCGAGCCGCTGCGCTATAGCGCGTTGTACGGCTCCGTCGTCCGGCAACACGCCCGCTTCCCGCCGCGCCAGGATGTCGCGGTTCTGCCAGAAGCCGGCCAGCGTTGGCAGATCGTGCGTGCTGGCGGAGACCAGCGCTAATTGAGGATATTCACCCGGCGGTTTGAACTGACGGTCCGCATTCTGCTCGAAATAAAACAGTCGATAGCTGAGTATCCCGAACCTCGCTAGGGTTTCGCGCGCAAGGTCGGGCACGGTGCCCAAATCCTCGCCGACTACGATCACCCGGTTGCGCACGCTCTCGAGAGCGAGGATGCGGATGAGGTCCTCATAGCGGTCGCGCACGTAGGTTCCGGCATTGGCTTCCATGCCGTCGGGGATCCAATAAAGGCGGAAAAAACGCATCACGTGATCGATGCGCAATGCGCCGCCATGCTGGCAGGCACGCCGTATCGAATCGGAGAAGACGCGGTATCCGTTGCGATAATGGGCGTCCGAGTTGGGGGGAGGAAAGCCCCAGTCCTGTCCTTTCGGCGAGAAATCGTCAGGCGGCGCTCCCACACGGCAGCCACTCACGTAGAACTCGGGAAGCATCCACAGGTCGGCGCCAAAGCGGTCGGTTGCGAGCGCGAGGTCGTGATAGAGCCCGATGCGCATTCCGAGCGACTGGGCGTGGGCATGGGCGCGCGCGAGCTGTGCGTCGGCGATCCACTGGACGTACTCGTAAAACAAGACGCTGCGCCAATGTTTACGGGCGAACTCCTGCGTCTCGGGCGAATCGGCCGAGCGCAGAGGCTTCGGCCATGCAGGCCAGTTCCAAACATCGGGATGGCCGCGGTGGATGGCGTCGTCGAGCGCGGAGTGGACGGCGAAGCGGCGCAGCAAGTCTCCCTCGCGGTCGGCCCAGGCCTGGAACTCGCCGGCCCGTTCGGATCCCGCCCGGCGCTCGCGCAGGAATTGACGGAAGGCCAGCTTGAGAAAGCGCAGCTTGATGCGGCTGACGCGCTCGTATTGCACCTCGCCCGCTTCACGCAGTTCGGCCAGCTCCCGCTGCACTGCGGGGGAAGAGAGCAGATGCCGCGCCCAGCATGATCGCGTGAATTCGGGTATTGCTTCGACATCGATATAGATATGGTTCCGGTAGTAGCTGCAGTTTGGCAGGTAGGGGCTGGTGTTGTACGGAGCGCGGTTGGCAATGTCATGCAGGGGATTCAGAGCGATGAAACTGGCCCCCAGCGCGTCGACAGACCAGGCGGTAAAACGCATCAGATCCGTGAAATCGCCGCAGCCCCAGTTGGCCGCGGAGCGCAGACCATAGAGGCTGATGCCAACGCCAGCGGCACGAAAGTTCTGACCGTCATTGGGCGCATAAGCTTTTTCTGGACAAACGATGAGACGCGAGACGCATCGCGATTCACCTGTGGTGAGGGTGAGCTGGTGATAGCCGAGCGGAAGGTCCGGCGGAAGCGGAATGCGGCCTTGAGCGAGAGAGCTTTGGAACCGGCGTTCGGAGCCATCCTCGAGTTGCAGGTGCACGTCCGCGACCGCCGTTTGCGCCTCTGCCGGTACAGGAAGATTCGATCCGGCGGTGACCACTACGGTGGGCGGCAGCGGTTGAACATTTTGCTCTTCGTGCCGCTTTCGAATGGCCGCATCTACACTCTCCGTGCCGCCCGTTTCGACGCCCAGAGATTTCAGAATCGTGCGGATGGCTTGTTCGGAGGCAAAATGCCGGGTGCCGAAAATGTCCCAATAGCTTTGCTCAATTCCCCACAACTCGGCGGCCCGCGAGAGGGCTTCCGCGTAATCGCGAGACGGCTGGGGAGGAGGCAGGGGGGAGGCCATCAGGTCTGATCCCATTCTAACGGTGGGCCTGCACACGCCAGCCCGGTTCACAAGAGCGCGCGCGTGGGATAATGCGGGTATGCCCGATGGCGATGCCCGGTTTGATGTAAGTCTGCCTCCTGAACTATTCGCGCGCGTGGACAGCGAGGGCGATGAGGGACTCGGCGAAAGTATTTTCACCACCACTCTGGACAAGGCTGTAAACTGGGCGCGCCGCAACTCCATCTGGCCGATGAGCTTTGGCCTGGCTTGCTGCGCCATCGAGATGATGTCGATCATCGCTTCGCGCTTCGACATCTCGCGATTCGGCGCGGAGGTGATGCGCGGGTCGCCGCGGCAATCGGACCTTATGATCATCGCGGGCCGCGTCTCGAACAAGATGGCGCCGGTGATCCGCCGGTTATACGAGCAGATGCCCGAGCCAAAGTGGGTGATCTCGATGGGCGCCTGTGCGACATCGACGGGCGTGTTCAGCAACTACGCATTGATTCCGGTGAATCAGGTGATTCCGATCGACGTCTTCGTGCCGGGGTGTCCGCCGCGGCCCGAGCAACTGATCTACGCGATCATGCTGCTGCAGAAGAAGATCGATGCCGAACGGGGCACGGTTAAGAAGGTTTTGAACCTCGCTTGAGCTGGCCTGATCCCGGCGTGAAACCAGTCTGGGCTCCCATAGTCAGCTTTTCCAGCGAATCCGTTTTTCGGCTCACACAATCCGCGCAGCCGCCGATGAGACCGGGTAAAGGAAGGCGCGGCGAATACTCACCAGCGCCAGGTTGCCATGGATATCTCATCGGTCGATCAACAAAGAGCTATACCGGCGAGCACACCGCAGCAGGTTCCCCCGGAGCAGACCGCTGAACGCCAGCAACTGATTCAGGCGGTGAAGAAAGTGAATCAGAGCGAGATGCTGGGAGAGAATAACGAGCTGACTTTCGCGATGGATCGAAACAGCCGCAAGCCGGTGGTGCGCGTGGTGAATCGCCGGACGAACGAAGTTGTTTTTCAGATTCCCTCGGAGTACGTTTTGCAGATGGCGGCGGACCTGAAACAAAGTTCCTGACAGCCGTGCCGATGAGGTAGTTGAAAACCAATGCGGCACTCCGTTTACGACAGCTACCAGGAAGCGGAAATCCTGTCCGCCAATCCGCTCCATCTGGTTTGTCTTCTATACCGTGGCGCCATCGACGCCATGGTGACGGCGCGCGAATCGCTGGCCGCCTGCGACATCGCCGGGCGCTCGCGCGCGGTGAATAAAGCCCTGAGGATTCTCAGCGAGCTTATTTTCGCGCTCGACCACAAAAACGGGACTGCAGTCAGCAAACCGCTGGTGGATCTGTACGTCTACATTCAGCGCCTCCTCATCGATGCCAATTGCCGCCAGGTGGATCCGCCCCTCTCCGAAGCTCTGAAGCTGATGACCACTTTGCAGGAAGCGTGGGACATTTGTGAGGTTGGGGAGCCCGCTGCGCAAGGAATCCAACAGGGCGAATCCGACTACGCGCCGATCAGTTATGCCGGCTAGCGTACGACGATTCCGGGCTCATCGTCGGCTTTCGCCAAGCATATCGTTGACGATGCCGGCGGCGATATCGTCGGCAGAGACGCGGTAAGTTCCCTGCTGAATCCGGGCGCGAATCTGCTCGATCTGGGCGGATCGCGAACTGTCGGACACACTGAGTGTTGCCGGACTGGATAACTCGACGTGATCGACGGATGCGAACTGGTTCTGTGCAGAAGTGTCGGATGACTTAACCCGATCCGCGGTAAGGCGTGGGTTTTCTTCTGCGCGGACGGGGCTCTGGCGGACCGGGCCGGCATCCGAAGGGGGCATTGCGGGATTGTTTTCAATTTTCATTTCGGGTCCCGAGCTCAGTCGTCACCATTGTAGCGATCCCCAAACCGCCCCGCGCCGCGATGGTTTGAGCGAGCTGCTCTTCGGCCATTCCTAATAATGTGGAGTTTGCGCCGGGGTCGTCTCCGTCTTCCTCTTCCGCCGATTCTCGCACCGAATGCAGCATCTGGCCGACAAACAGTGCCTCAAACTGTTCGGCCGCGTGCAGGAGGCCAGTGGACGGACCAGTCTGTGGCAGTAACAACGGAAGCGCGGGTGTCGCCGTCTCGATCTTCATATGATTTCCAGTTCGGCCTCAATTGCTCCGGCCGCCTTCAGCGCCTGGAGTACGGCGATGATATCTCGCGGAGTTGACCCGGTAGCCACGAGCGCTCTCACCAGTTCATCCACAGTGGCTCCAGGCCTCAGGCTGACATTCTTCACGGGTTCTTGTTTGGCGGAGACACGAGTCTGCGGTAACACTACGGTCGCGCCGTTTGACGCAGGCAGCGGTTGTGATACGGTCTCCGTCGTCTGAATTTCCACAGTGAGCGGACCGTGGAGAACAGTCACTGGCGAAATCGGGACGTCGCTGCCCATCACGATAGTGCCGGTGCGTTCATTCACAACCACCCGCGCCATATGGCGGGGATCGACCGAAATCTCCTGAAGCGCGGCGATGAAATCGACCGTATGACTCCTGAACCTGGCTGGTACGTTGACCGTGATCAACGCCGCGTTCTCCGCGTGCGCAATATCGCTCTCGTCTTCGGCAAAACTTTTATCGATCGCCTGCGTGACGCGGGCCGCCGTGGCGTAGTCGGGGTAGCGAAGCTGGAGGCGCACGCGCTCGCCGGGTTCGACTGAGGGTGCGCCTCGCTCGATGATTCCCCCGTTGGGGATTCGGCCTGCGGTGGGGTGATTTACGGTCCTGGAGGCGCCGCGCCCTCCTGCCACGAAGCCTCCGGTCACGACCGATCCCTGAGCGACGGCGTAGACTTCGTTGTCAGGTCCCTTGAGCGGAGTCATCACCAGCAGGCCGCCCTGAAGGTTCGAGGCATCGCCAATGGCTCCCACAGTGACGTCCAGATGGGCTCCCGGCTGGCCAAAAGCCGGAAGTGTGGCGGTCACGATTACGGCGGCCGTGTTCTTGACCTGTATGGCCGACGGCTGTACCGTGACGCCCATGCGCGAAAGCATGTTGGTCAGCGTTTGCGCAGAGAACACGGTGGTGACTTTATCACCCGTGCCATTCAACCCAACCACCAGACCGTAACCCAGTAACTGGTTGTCGCGCACGCCTTCGAGACTGGCCAGATCTCCGATCCGCGCGGGCGCGGCAAGTCCGCTCAAAGCGGCGATGACCGAGGCGATAATGGCGCGGCAGAGCATGGCTAGAACGGCAAGAGGCCAAGCAGCAGGCGATATAGGATGAATGGCCTGCGCACGGAGTCTCCAACCACGCCCTTTCCGTTGATACTGATTTCGAGGTTGGCAATCTGGGCCGAAGTGATGGTGTTGGTGGTCGATACGTCATCGGGCCGAATCGTGCCCCGGATCAGCACGAGTTGCTTCTCCCCGTTCACCGTGATCAGTTTCCGGCCTTCGATCATCAGATTGCCGTTTGCGGTAACCGCACTCACCTCCGCGCTCAGAGTGGTGCTCAGCGCGTTGGTTCGGCTTGTCGTTCCCAATCCCTGCAACTCCTGGTCTCCACTGGCATTCGCAAGATTCGCCAGTGCACCGCCGCTGTTGGTTATCCCGGCCAGCGCTGAAATGGAACTGGCCACACTCGTTTTTCGCGATGTATTGGTGGACCCTGTGGTAACCGCGGAGGCCTGATCGGACACGATGATAGTCACGAGATCGTGAAGGCGGTTGGCGCGCAGATCACGGGCGAGATCAGCGAGCCGGCCGGTGCTTGAATAGAGCGATCCGGGTGAAGGCTGCGGAAGAGGCGCCGGAGACACCGGCGCGGCCGGCAAAACCGCAGGGGTGTTCTTCTGCTTATTGCGGCCAATGGCCACGCCTGGCCGAATCAGGAAAAGCGCAAACAGGAAAGCCAGCCACCGCGGGTGCCTCATGATCCGTCTCCCAGGCCGGCGCGAACGAGTGCCCGATCCTTGCCATCCACCACGGCGCGGAAGCTGGTCCTGCTCGATGGATTTCTCAGCACGATCGTGTCTCCCTTTCTGCCCCCGCTGGCGGCGATTGCGTCCAGCGTGATGCGGGCGTTCCCACTGACAGCCAAAACCCGGACAATATCCCCTCCCCGGACATCATGCGGCTCCTCAAGCATTTCGCCCAGGATTTCCTGGCCCGCCCGGATGGGCCGCTTGGAGACGCGTCCGGTAACGGTTTCAGTTCGATCGATGGAACCTCCCCTGCGGGAGGGGAAACGGGGAAGCTCCGCGATCCGAATCTGTTCTGTTTCGATTACCCTGCCCGGCACGATATCGGTAACGGCGAGGCAGGTTCTTGTCATCGTGCTGATCCGCACGCGAGCCCAGACCTCCATGCTCCGTGTGTCGTCGAACAGAACCCGTCCGCGCCAGAGCACCGGAACGTCAGACTGGGAAAGAGGAGGTTCGTTCAGGCCGGTTAGCCGGAATACAAGGCGCCCTCCGGGCACCCCATAACGAGAGCGGTCAACGATGCTGATCCGTACGACCTCGCCGGGGAAAGCGTTCGTCATGGCCGCTGCTATTTCCTGTTCCGTCAACTCGCGAACAGCGCGCTCGACGCACGTGCCGGTGGCCGGAATATCGCCGGCCGGGATTCCGGCGGTGCGCTCGGCGGCGATGAGCTCCCGAGGAAAGAAGACTCTGCGAACGCCCGGCGCAGGCGTCCTGCCGACAATCGTCTCGGGACCCGCCGCCGCGAATGCTGCGATTGACGACGCCAGATCCCGCGCGTGGATCACTGGCCCGTTGATCTGGATGCATTCGCAAAAGGCCGGTTCAATTGCGAGCAGGAGGACTAATGCTATTCTCATTGCGGAATCTGATTGACCTCCTGGTACATCTCGTCGGCCGCATGCACGACTTTTGAGTTCGCTTCATAAGCGCGCTGGGTAACAATCATGTTTACGAACTCGTCCACCACGCTTACATTTGATTGCTCGATGTAGCCCTGCAGCAGCGTGCCCACACCATCCTGGCCACCGGGAACTCCGACGATCGGTTCACCGGAGGCATCCGTGGGTGTGAACAGCGTCTGACCGACACTGTTCAGACCAGCAGGGTTAGCGAAATTGGCAAGCTGAATCTGGCCGGCGACCTGCGATGAGGTCTGTCCGGGTTGCGTATAACTGATTGTTCCATCCGCCGCAATTGTTACCGACTGCGCCTGGGCTGGGATGGTAATCTGGGGCTGGATCGGATCTCCATTCGCGGTAACCAGATTTCCGTCGGCATTGAGTTCGAAATTACCCGCGCGGGTGTACGCAAGCGAGCCATCCGGACGTTGTACCTGGAAGAAACCCTTCCCCTGGATCACCACATCCAGCGGATTGTCGGTTTCCTGGAAATTACCCTGTGTAAAGATGATCTCGTTCGAGGCGGGCCGTGTACCAAGGCCGAGTTGCAGCCCGCTCGGTATGATCGTCTGCGAACCGGCCGCGGCTCCCGGCTGAATGAAGTTTTGGTAGAGCAGATCCTGGAACTGCGTTTCGCGCATCTTGAACCCGGTTGTGTTCGCATTCGCGAGATTGTTCGCGATGTTGTCCAGATTCATCTGTTCGGCGGCCATGCCGCTGCCTGCCGTGTAAAGCGCTCTGATCATCATGTCCTCCTGTTATTGGCCGGGACCATCGACCGTTATCCTGAGACTTTCGCTACATTCTGAATTGCCTGCTGGTTCATCTGATTCCCCAGTGACATCGCCTTCTGCAGCATCTCGAACTGACGCATAACCGTCACCAGGCGGATCGCAGCTTCCGCCGGCTGCACATTCGCAGCCTCAACGCTACCCTGGCGAACCCGCGCGGCCACTGGCACCGCCGTCAAATCCGACGCCGCAAGCTGAAACGAGTTGTTCCCCCGCTTGGCGAGCCCCTCCGGCGCCGTAAAGTCCATCAGCTTCAGTTGTCCCGCAACCACGCCGCTTTGATGAATCTCGCCGGTATCGGACACTTCGACCGGCTGCGAAGGATCCAGTTGAATCGGCTTCCCGTCGTCTCCTTCCACAGGATCGGAGTCTCGCGTGGACAATATGCCCAGCGGATCAATATGAAAGTTCCCGCTACGGGTGTATTTGTCACCCGAGGACGATTGAGCGACGAAGAATCCTGGGCCGTCGAGGGCCAGATCCAGCGAGTTTCCTGTTGCCACAATCGATCCTTGTGAAAAGTCGGTCCAGCCGCGGTCAACGACGGGCGACTCCGCGGATAGAGGACCGGTTCCGTTCTGCGCAGCCAGCGCGTCCGCCGAGACATACGTGGAGTAGAATTCCCGGTCAGCTTTAAAGCCAGTCGCGGAGGCGTTCGCGAGGTTATTGGCCAGCATGTCCAGACTATCCATGCGAGCGCGCATTCCGCTCGCGGCCGCTGTGGTGAGAACATCCATATGCACCTGTGCAGTGGCAGTTTCGGGGCCGAATGGTAACTGCTGCACTCGCGTTCACCAGCGCGAGACCAATTCCCGATTGGCACGATTAATCCGTCAGTGTGTTTCTCAATGGAACATCTCGTACCGTTCCCGGATCCGAATCCCTTCACGAGCACGGTAATTGTTATGTTTTCGAATGGTGCTGGAAGTGCCTCTCATTGGACGTGCGTGCTGTTGCGCTTCCGGTATTCTTCGACACTTCGACCGGGCCTGTTCCCGTTGCCTCTCTTGCTAAAGGTCATACTCTCCCGGCGACGCCGCAGCCAGGACCAGACAATGATACGAGTTCTGATTTTCTGGCTGTGCTGCAGGCCGGCCTCGGATGCGAATCAGAACCCCAGGGGCCTTCCGTAGCCGCACCGGCGTCAGGCAGCCTCAACCCGCAGAGAGGGACACCGAAGAAAAGTACGGTGGTTCCGGTCAAAGAGAAACAAGCAGGGCAATCCGTTGGCGTGGCGCTGTTGGCGCCGCTCATGGTTGTAACAACACAGACGAGAATGCCTCATTTAATGCCACAAACCAGTCTCGAATTTCAGAAGGCAGGCGGTTCGAAACTGTCTGGGAGCAGCTCGGACGACATAGTGAACGGTAGCGAAGCTTACCGTGGAGCGGTACTCGAGAATGCGCCTGCGACAGCGTCGGCGGTAGCCAATCTGGAACCGGCGGCGCCTGAATCGGCCAGCAGCCCGGGAATCGCTTCGCCATCTGCCACCACCAAAGCAGTTCCGGACAGCGCAGCCACTGCTCCGCCGCCACAGAATGAAGCCGAAATCGCCTTCGAGGCGCGGATTCAACTCCGCCCTCCTGACAATGAGGACCAGGCCGGCCGGCTCAGGAGCATCGAAATCGAAGAGAAACCGGAGACGTTCCAACCGGCGATCAGAACGAGTAACTCCGAACCGGTGCCGCCGGCAATTTCAGAAACATCCCATTCCGGGCTCGTTCCGCGAGCAAGCCGTCCTGCGTCGGGACAATCACAGGATCATGAGGATACGGGAAAGCCGGAGCCGGTGAAGAGTCCACAGAACCAGGCCGATGATGACTCGATCTCAGACAAATTGCCGCCGGATAACGGCGCAAGTGATGACCCCGGACAGGAACAACCGGACTCGACCGTTCCTAAGAAGCCGTCGACCGTGCCGAACGAGATACCTGTCGATGGCACGCCTCTCAGTCAGGAAGCGCAGTCATCAGTCGACCCTCTTCCAGCCCCAGCTCCCGCGAATGGTTTCCAGGCGGCCGCCCCGTTGAAGTCCGAACCCCCGACCGGAACTGCAACACCGAGCGCGGACGCTGCTCCGGCACCGTCACCCACTGGCGCGCCAGCCAGGGACATTGCCATCCAATTGCAAGACGCCGGCGGTCCTCGCGTCGATGTTCAACTAAGCGATCGCGCCGGGACAGTACACGTCGTTGTACGCACTGCCGATGACGCTCTCGCGAGAGATCTTCGGGCAAATCTGCCTGATCTTACACAGAAGTTGAATCAGCAGGGGACTGACGGGGATGCCTGGAATCCCGTCGAGATACGCAGTACTGCAGCCGATCAGCAGAATCCCCGTCACGCTCAGGAACAATCAGGCGGGAATTCACAATCTTCATCCAATGGCCGCGATCCAGGTGGAAAGAACCGGGAACAGGAGCAACGACAACATCCCTACCTGGAGGACGAGTTCCAGCAGAGCTTCAGTGGAGTTCTTACGGGAGTCACAACATGGCAACCAATCCGGTAAGTTACGGCTCAGCCGCCGCAGCGGCTACAGCCAGTTCGTCTTCAGGAGCCACCTCGAGTTCGAGCACGAACTCGTCACAAAGCCCCGAGGCTACGAAACAGGAGTTCATCAGCCTTCTGGTTGCTCAGCTACAGAACCAGGATCCCTTGAATCCGTCCGACGGAACTCAGTTTCTTTCACAACTGACGGAGATCAACAGCTTCGAACAGTTGCTTTACATCCGGCAGGACCTCGACCAGATTTCGGCCCAGGACACTCCCACAAGCGCGTCCGGCGCCAGTTCCGGGTCCCCCACACCGGAAAGTCCGAACGCCGCGGCGGCCAGCGGCAGTCAGATACAGAGTTAGAAACCGCACCTGGAGGAAACCATGGGAATATCATTCTCGACCGCGCTATCGGCTCTCAGCGCCACTTCCACGGCCATCGCCGTCACTGGGAACAACCTGGCGAACATGGACACGGACGGGTTCAAGGCCAGTACGGTGTCCTTTCACGACCTGGTGACCCAGTCTCTGGGCGCCGGACTGGACGAAACACAGGTGGGGTTCGGCGTCGGCGCGCCGGTAACGCTGACGGAGTTCACGCAGGGCGCCACCGAGACCACCAACGGGCCACTGGATGCCGCCATTACGGGCGACGGCTTCTTCGTAGTTACCGATCCCAGCGGAGCCATCGAATACACACGCGGCGGGAACTTTCAGGTGGATCAGGCCGGGAATCTGGAGACGTCCACCGGCCAGGTGCTGCAGGGGTGGATGGCGGGACCGGACGGCACGGTGGCCTCCAACGGGCCGATTGGCAACATCACTGTTCCAACCGGGACCTTGAAGCCTCCTCAGCAGACGTCGCAGTTTTCTTTCAGCCTCAATCTTGATGCGAACGCCACTGCGGGACCCCCACCTACTACCTTCTCGAGCGCAATCCAGGTTTACGATTCGCTCGGCACCGCTCATACGCTTACCGCGACATTCACCGCGACGGCCACGCCGGGGCAGTGGAACTATTCCGTCGCCGTACCGGACGGCGATTTGACCGCCCCGTTTACGCCGGTAACCGGAACACTGACTTTTAATTCGAGTGGTCAATTGATATCTCCGGCGGCGACCGATCCACCAACACAGATTTCGATCACTGGCTTCGCCGATGGCGCCGCCGACATGACGGGATCGACGGCTTTGACCTGGAATCTGTTCACTGGCACGGCCGGAGACATTACCCAGTTCGCCTCGCCATCCGAAATCTCCGCGCTTTCCCAGGATGGGTCGGCCGCCGCGCAGCTCGACAGCGTGGGAATCGCTAATGGCGGGGGCATCGTTGCCACATACTCCGATGGCACGCAGCAGACCGTAGGGCAACTCGCCCTCGCTACGATAAGAAACCCGGATTCGCTGATCGCCGTGGGCGACAACAACTATCAGCTCAGCGCGATGAGCGCGTTGCCCGCCGTGGGCGCCCCGGGCACGGGTGGACGAGGGCAGGTTCTGGGCGGAGCAGTGGAACAGTCGACCGTCGACATGGCAACGGAATTCACGAATCTGATCCAGTACCAGAGCGCCTATCAAGCGAGTGCCAAAGTAATCACCACGGTTGACCAGATCGGCCAGGACACCATCAACATGGTTCAGCAGTAAGATGGCCGCGCCGGAGCAGATCGCACGCATGGCGGATGTCCCCGTGGACGTTGAAGTAGAGCTTGATCGTAAAGTCATGACCGTGGCCGAACTGCTCGATCTGAATGCCGGAAGCGTAATTCGGATGACTCGTTCCGCGGGCGAAAACATCGACATTCTGGTGGGTGGTTCTCTGGTTGGTTTCGGCGAAATCGTGATCATCGAAGACGCCGTCGGGGTGAGGATCACGGATTTCTGCAGCGAGGATTAAAGTGAGATCTTTCAATCGATCGACGCGGCCGAGGCCGGAAGTGTCTTGTGCAGCGCGGATGGCCGCTGTGTTTTTCCTGGCGACCACGGTCTTCGCCCGGGGTGAGCCGCCGGGACTCGGCCTGCCGGCCGGAAAGGGCGCCGCGACGGACAGCCCCCTGCAGATTATTCTGCTGCTGACCGCATTGGCATTATTACCCGCCGTGATCATGTCCGTGACCCCGTTTCTTCGGATCACGGTAGTCCTCCACTTCCTTCGCCAGGCCCTGGGTACTCAGTCGACACCGTCGAACCAGGTGCTGATCGGTCTCTCTCTTTTTCTCAGCCTGCTCATCATGCAGCCCATCGTGAATCAGGTGTACACAAGCGCATGGAAGCCGCTGGACGACGGAACCATAACTTCAGCCCAGGCCTTTGAGATTGGAAGCAAACCGGTGAAGACCTTTCTGTTGCGGTTCGCGCATGAGAAGGATCTCCGCCTGATGCTCGAGTTAACCCATGCTCCTGCGCCGGCGCGCCCCTCCGATCTGGGTCTCGAGGTCGTCGTGCCTGCATACATTCTCTCGGAACTCAAAGCCGGGTTTCAGATCGGGGCCATTCTCTATTTGCCGTTTCTGATCATTGACCTGGTCGTTGCCTCGGTCACCCTTTCCGTTGGCATGGTGCAACTACCGCCGGTCATGATCTCGGCGCCGTTTAAGATTCTCCTGTTCGTTCTGGTGGATGGATGGAATCTGGTAATCGGTTCGCTGATGAGGAGCTTTTATCAATGACCCCATCGTTCGCCGTCGACATATTCCGCCACACGCTCATTACGGCGTTTTGGTTGAGCCTGCCTTTGCTCGCGGTGGGTTTTGTCAGCGGCATCGTGGTCAGTCTGCTGCAGATCGTTACGTCCATTCAGGACACCAGCTTCGGAGCGATTCCCCGGGTGACCGTCTTTCTGTTCGCCTTGATCCTGGTGATGCCCTGGATGCTCACGAGGCTGATCGCATACACGGTTGAACTGTTCGGGAACTTCGCTCGTTATGCGCAGTGAGTTGACTAACGCCCTGCCTCTGATTGTCGTCGCCTTGCTGGTGTTCACCCGCGTCGCCGGGATCTTCTCGTTTCTGCCTCTTCCGGGATTACGAACCGCACCGAATGTGCCCAGACTCTTCCTCTCGTTATCCTTGACGGGCATTCTGTTTCCCGTCTGGCCCGCGCCTTCGGTAGCGGCCCCCACCGTCGGATTTCTTCTCTCCTCTCTCGGGAGCGAATTCGGGTTCGGCCTGTCTATCGGCGTCTCCCTGGCATTTTTGCTGGAGGGTCTGGAAATGGCCGCGCAGATCGCGGGACTACAGGCCGGTTACGGCTATGCCTCGACCATCGATCCGACGACCCAGGCGGATTCCAGCGTCCTTTACGTCTTTTTTCAGTTCTTTTGCGCAGTCCTGTTCTTCGCTCTGGGCCTGGACCGCCGCGTGATCGCCATCGTCGGCGCCAGCCTGAAATCGGCACCGCCGGGCACGTGGCACCTTACCGGCGCGATTGGGGACGTTATCGCAAGGATTGGTTCGATCATGTTCACTATGGGCCTGCGACTGGCTATGCCAGTGGTCGGATTCCTGCTCATGGTTGACATCGGGTGCGCAATAGCGGGGCGGCTGAGCGCACAACTCCAGCTTCTATCGATCGCTTTTCCAGCCAAACTCCTTGCCGGACTCGCCCTGCTTGCGCTGGTGCTCACTTCAGTATCGCAACTCATGCAGACGTACGCCGATCCCGTGTTCGCTTCTCTCGAGCGGCTGGTCACGCGCTGATGCCCGGAGAACGTACAGAGAAACCGACAAAACGGCGTCAGAAAAAAGCCCGCAAAGAAGGGCAATTTCCGGGCAGCAGGGAGTTAATCAACTCCCTGCAACTACTCGTGTTCGTCTGCCTGTTGACGGTGTTCGGCGGCTCTCTCGCTGACCGGCTCCGGCGCGTTTTTCGGGCCGAGCTCACGCTGGCCTTCCGGCGGACGCTCCACGTCAGTGACGTGTGCGGTATGGCGTCGGGTATGGTCACGTTTCTGGGCGTCCCACTACTGGCCTGCGGATCGTGCCTCATGGCCGCTGTCGTCTGCGTGCAACTGGGTGTCACGCGTTTTGGGTTCGCCGGCGAAAAACTGATCCCCGATTTTGGACGCCTGAACCCGGTCTCAAGGCTGCGCGGTCTGCCCGGACACAATACGGCCGCATTCATGCAGGCGCTCTTTCTCATCATTCTGTTCTCTACTATCATCGTCGGCCTCGCTCGCCAAAACGTGGAAGCCTTTTCCAGGCTTCCGCTCATGGCAACTGAAGGCGCCTGGGCCACCGTGCGCGCGGCGCTGGGGACGTTGCTCCGGAAGTGCGCCTTCATCGCCGTGATCATCGGTCTGCTGCAATTTGTGCGCGAGAAGCGCCGCCACATAAAGAACCTGCGTATGAGCAAGCAGGAAATCCACGATGAAGTTAAGGAAACCGAAGGAAATCCTCAGATCAAGGGCCGCATCCGCCGGATCCAGAGGGAATTGGCGCGCCGTCACATGATGAAGGAGATTCCCACCGCTACCACCGTCATCGTAAATCCGACTCATTATGCCGTAGCGATCCGATATGAAATGGCAGCGATGGGCGCGCCGCGCGTGGTGGCCAAGGGCCGAAATTACCTGGCGCGGCGGATTCGAGAAATCGCCATGAGTCATCAGATTCCGATAGTTGAGAACCAGCCGCTGGCCCAGGCGTTGTACAAGCACGTGGAAGTGGGGCAGGAGATTCCGGCTCACCTCTATAAAGCGGTCGCCGAGATTCTGGCCTACATTTATCGGCTGATGAAGCCTAAAGGGAGGCCCTGACCATGGCCTCCGGTACGGCGCAAATCCCGGCGATGGGCGCACAAACGCCTCCCGCCACAAAACCGGTCAAGATACCGCAGCGCGGGACTAAGCAGGCCGACGCCGCGAAATCGGGGGCTCTCAGAGGATTCAGGAACCCTAACTGGGCGGAAATGATCATCCCGATTGCCGTTCTGGCGATTGTTCTGGCGATGATCACTCCGCTGCCTTCGTTCCTGCTCGATGTCCTGATCAGCACCAACCTCACCCTGTCCGTGATCGTACTGATGGTGGCCATGTACATCACCAAGCCAGCCGATTTCAGCATTTTTCCCACGACGCTTCTGTTGATGACGCTGTTTCGGCTGGCGCTGAACATATCCTCTGCGCGGCTGATCCTGCTGAACGGAAACTCCGGCACGTCCGCGGCGGGGGAGGTAATCCAGGCGTTCGGGGCGTTTGTCGTCGGCGGCAACTACATTATCGGTGTGGTGATTTTCCTCGTACTGATCGCGATTCAGTATGTCGTGATCAACCACGGCGCTGTACGCATTTCCGAAGTGACCGCTCGCTTTACCCTGGACGCGATGCCAGGCAAGCAGATGTCCATTGACTCCGATTTGAATGCCGGGCTAATCGACGAGTCCGAGGCCCGGTCGCGGCGCAAACAACTCGTGGCCGAGGCTGAATTCTACGGAGCGATGGATGGCGCCTCGCGTTTCACGCAGCGCGATGCGGTGGCCAGCATACTGATCACCGGCATCAATATCATCGCCGGATTTCTGATTGGTGTTCTGCAGCACAACATGGATCTCCGGCAGGCGCTCCAGACCTATACGGTTCTGACAATCGGAGACGGTCTTGTTACGGTAATCCCGGCGCTGATGATCTCCATTTCGGGAGCTCTCATCGTCACCCGTACCAGTTCGGATTCCAAACTTGGTGCGGATGTTCGCGTTCAGATGTTCGGGAATCCGCAACCCATCATCCTGGCTGCCGGCGTGCTAATTGCGATGGCGGCCTTTCCGGGGTTGCCGAAAATCCCTTTCCTGGTGCTGGGCGCGGGAGCGGGCGCGATTGGCTGGAGGCTCCGGAAAAAAGCGGCAGCGCTTATGGACAGCACTTCGGCGCCCGCCACCCCCGCCGCCCGCGAGAATATCGAGAGCCTTCTCAAAGTGGAGCCGATCGCCGTTGAGGTGGGGCTTGGACTTATCAGCCTGGTGGAAGGCGGCCAGAATTCGCCGCTGCTTCGCCGTATCGCGAATATTCGGCGGCAGCTCGCCTCCGAACTCGGCTACATCGTTCCACCGGTTCGCGTAGCCGACAACCTCTCCCTGCGCGCGCGCGAATATGCTATCTCCATCAAAGGCGTGGAAATCTCCCGCTTCGAAGTGCCGCAGGGGATGGATCTGGCGATCAGCCCCGGCCATGCCGCAGCGCCGGCAAACGGTGTACCCACGAAGGAGCCGGCTTTTGGAATCGCCGCCTTTTGGATAGCGCCGGAGAATGCCGAGGCCGCGCGCAGGGCTGGCTACACCGTGGTGGATACCACCAGCGTCGTGGGAACGCATCTCGGTGAAGTGATCCGCCGTCACGCGCATGAACTGTTGTCGCGGCAGGATACGAAAAAGTTCCTTGATCGCGTCGCCGAAGAGAATCCAAAGGCAATCGAAGACCTGGTTCCTAAATTGCTTCCTCTGGTAGCAGTGCATAAGGTTTTGCAGAATCTGTTGCGGGAGCGAGTATCGATTCGGGATTCGCTGACCATTGTGGAAGCGCTCGGCGAGGCCGCCGGGGTCACCCGAAACGCCGTACTGCTGACTGAGTATGTCCGCCAGGGCATCAGGCGGCTCCTGGTGAAGCCACATCTGAACGCACAGGGCGATCTGGCTGCCTGGATTCTCGATTCACAATTGGAACAAGCGGTGGAATCGTCGGTCGAGCACGGCGAGTTTGCAAGCCACCTGAATATGCCGCCGCCGCGGATCCGCGACATCCTGGATCGAATTTCTGAGCAGGCCGGACCGCCGGAGAATCCGTCGGTATTGCTGGCCAGTTCGGGATCGCGGTACTTCCTTCGCCAGATCACGGAGGCAGCTCTTCCCAATCTGACCCTCTTCTCGCACGGAGAAATTCCGGCTGGCGTGAAGGTTATTGGGCTGGGGACAATCCGATGAACCGCCAGCGATGGGGATGGGCAAGGGAGCGGGAATGAAGTTGAAATCGTTTTTCGCGAGTTCGGTTGAAGAGGCTATGGGTGACGCCCGCCGGGAATTTGGTCCTGAAGCTGTGCTTGTTCAGTCGCGGCGCGCCAACGTCGAAAACCGACAGCTTGGCGAGTATGAAGTGGTTTGTGCGCTGCTTCCCGAAAACGATGCAGCCTCCGCTCCCATTCCGGAGAGAACCGGCCGGCCCGTCCGGGAACAAGCAACAGCTCCCGACTTCCGAAGGATGATCGAAGAACTCGCCGAACTGAAGCGCTGCATGCGGCGCATGCGCACGTCCATCGTTCTGGCCGGCAGTCCTGCGGCGGGGGCCGGCGCACCGGTGCAGGTTCGTGAAGCGCTGGCAGTTCTGCTGGACTCCGAAGTGGACGCCGACCTTGCCCAACAGATCGTGGGAGACGTCAACGCGCACGCAGCGGGGCAGGTTTCCGGCGAAGATTTCATTCGCGGCACGTACGCGCGGTTCGCTGCCCTGGTTCACCGTCACGTGATGCGCCTTGCCACCACCCGCCCATTTGCGGCCGAGGAAAACGGCAGATATCCTCGAGCGGTCGCGCTGGCCGGTCCACCTGGCGCGGGAAAGACAAGCTGTATCGCGAAGCTTGCCGCCCGCCACGCGATTGCCATGCATCGCGGAGCGCATGTTGTGGCGCTGGATGAGTACCGGGTGGGGGGCAGCGAACAGCTTCGCGCTTATGCCGCCATCTTTGGCGTGGGGTTCGACGCCCTGATTCATGATGCTTCTCTTTCGCGCGTCCTCGAAGAACAGCGGAACAAACTGGTCCTGATTGACCTTCCGGGGTTCAGCCACGCGGAGATGGACCTCGCCGCGCAAATGGCCCGGTGTCTGAAGACCGAGGCTGTCGAAGTCCAGATCGTTTTGCCGGTATCGCTCCGGGCCGCCGACCTGCGCCGCATCTCGGAAGACTTCAGTGTTTTCGAGCCCGCAGGCCTCATCTTCACGCGGCTGGATGAGACCGAAACCTACGGCCCGCTGTTGAATGAGATTGTCAGAACGGGAATAGCCGCGTCCTTCCTGTCGGGCGGCTCGCGTGTACCGGACGATATTGAACCGGCAACGCGGACCCGCCTCGCCGATCTGGTCCTGTCGGGAGTATCCGGGGAGGCGAAGACATCGTGGGCAGCCGCTTAGAAGAGAGCAGGAATCCGGCATCGACTCGTGCATCCCGCTCTTACGGGGCTTCCACGGCGAACCACGAAGAGGAGCGGGAGAAGCTCATACTCGAGCATCTCCCGCAGGTGCGCCTCATAGCCCGGCGGATTCACGAGCGCCTGCCCGAGAACGTGAATTTCGAGGACCTTGTGTCTACCGGAATCGTCGGACTGATTTCGGCGATCGACCGGTTCGATCCGTCTCACAACGTAAAGCTCAAGACCTACGCTGAGTACAAAATCCGCGGCGCCATTCTGGACAGTCTTCGCGGCCTCGACTGGGCGCCCCGCCAGCAGCGCAAACGCACCAAGCAGATTGAGGCGGCCATCGCCAGGCTCGAGCAGAAGTTGCAGTGCATGCCCAGCGAGGAGGAGATCGCGGGCGAGCTCAATCTGACCATCGACGAGTATCACGACTGGCTGGTGGATATTCGCGGCATTAATCTCGGAAGCCTCGACAGCGTGGTGGGGGAGGAGGAAGGGCACGACCTGCTCCGCTATATCTCCGACGAAGAGGAAAACTGGCCATCGCAGGTACTGGAGCGCGCGGAATTGCAGCGGCTGCTCGCTGACGCCATCGACCGTATGCCCGAAACCGAGCGGCTCGTCCTCAGCCTGTATTATCACGAGGAGTTGACGCTGAGAGAGATCTCGAAAATCGTCCACCTGCACGAGTCGCGAGTCTCGCAACTGAAGTCGCAAGCCATCCTGCGGCTCCGTTCGTGGATCGAAAAACGATGGCCCGCTCGGAAGGGAAGCTACCATGCCGGACCCCGCTCCTGACCGGATGTTCGCCCAGGCGCTCGCCGAGGCGCTCGGTCAGGCTATCGAGGGGATGACCGGGGAGAGGCCGGAGGTTAGCATTGGCGCGGCGCTAGAGGGGGCCGCCGCGGCGCCGGAGGGCTGCGCGTGGTGGCGGCAGTTGTACAGCCTTGCGGCGGACGCTTACGTACAGGTGGGCGCGCCCGAAGATTCGTGGAGCGCCATTGGTAACGGCATTCTCAAAGCCGCCGGGATTGACGATGGCGATCTCGAAAGCATTCGCGGCACCTTCACCGAGATCCTGAGTCAGACCTTCGGTGGCGCGGCCCGGACTTTGTCCAGCCGCCTGGGCACACAGGTCACCACCAGCGCCGACGAGAAGCCCTCATCGGGTCCGCCTTCCGCGGTCCGATCTTTTGAATTAAAAGTGAGTTGGGGGCTGACCGGTACATTGGTGGTGCTGGTCTCGCTGGAAGCGCCACTGCTGGCCGGACTTGACGCGGCCATGAACGCAGCCGCTCAGCCGGCAAGCGCTCCGGCCATGTCCGAACCGCCGTCAGTATCCGGGCTCAGCCGTCTGGACGAGGAAACGATTCGGCGATCCCGAAAAATGGACCTGCTCCTCGATGTCGAAATGCCGGTGAGCGTATCCTTCGGACGAGCGCAGCTTCTTCTCAAGGACGTGATCAAGCTCACCACCGGATCCATCATCGAGCTGAACCGCTCCATCTCCGAACCCGTGGATGTCATCGTCAATAACTGCGTAATTGCTCGAGGCGAGGTGGTTGTGGTGGAGGGCAACTTCGGCGTACGAGTCCACGAGGTGGTTAGCAGGCAGGAGCGGCTCCGCACGCTGACATGACCGCGATGCTGATCAGTTCTTTAATCTCGGTTGTCCCTCTCCTCCTGCTGGCGGCCGGAGCCGTTGCGGCAGCCATGCTCTTCCTCTCCCTTCGCAGAGAGACAGCCGAGCTTCGGCGCCGCATGACCAGACTGGAAAGCGCGGCCAATAACGCCTTCGGCGACATGCAGAACCGCGTCAGGGAGTTGAACGAACGCCTGCGCCGGTCGGAGGAGCGCCCGGCGAATGGACCTGCGCCGGCTCGCGCCGGTCTGAATCTCAATAATCGCGCGCAGGCTCTGCGAATGTTGCGCCGGGGAGAAAACGCCGAAGTGGTTGCCAGGTCTTTGAACCTGCCCAGACCTGAGATCGAACTGCTGATCCGCGTCCAACAGCTTTCGACGGCCTCCGAAGACCCTACTTCGGAAACGCCTGGATGAACTGAGTGTCCGGGAACGCCGGCCACGCGGAGTGATCATCGTCCAGCGTTGCGGTGACGGTCATTTCGTGTTTGTTGCGGACCAGCTTCAACGAGACGGTGTGTTTCGTCCTCGCGGCCTGAACCGCGCCGGAGACCTGGCCGGGTGTGATCACATCCTGATCGTCTACCCGGGTGAGCACGTCTCCCGCCTTGATCCCCGCTTTCTCCGCTGGCGATCCACTGAGCACCGACCGTATCAGCACCCCCTGCTTTACCCCAAAGAAATCGGCCAGTTGCCCGTTCAGCGATTCGGTCTCGATGCCGAGCATGCCGCTCCGCCATCCCGGAAAGCCTTCGGCAATATCGGGCATGCGCATCTCCGGCATCTCAAAATGAGGAACCACCATGAATCCGCCCGGTCCGGCCTTTCGGGTGCCGATCACCGCCGTCAGCGTTTGCACGGCGCCGACCCTGCTGATCTTCATCGCCGCTTTCCGGCCCGCCGGCGTCTCATGCACCATCCGGCCGAACTGCTCCATGCCTTCCACGCGGTCGCCGTTGTATTCGAGGACAACATCACCAACCTTGAGCCCCGCTTTATCCGCGGGACTGTCGGGCTCCACGCGCGTGACTTCCACCCCCTCTTCAGAGGGAAGCTTCAACGCTTTTGCCCGCTCGGCATCCACTTCCGCGATGTTGATTCCCAGGTAGCTCCCGCCGCTCCCTTCACCGGCAAATGCCATATACATAGGCCCGCTCGATTGTGAACCCGGATGCGCCGGCGACTGAAACGCCGCCAGCGGCAGGCAAGCCAGCAATCCCACCAGAAGCGCGCACGATGCGCGCACCTGATATCCCAACCAGTTACTCCACGACATCTCCCCCTCCTCTGCCTTGTTCGTTACGGCCGCGGGCGCCGCAAATAAACCGATCCACCCGATGCCGTCACCTGCAGCACCGGACCACCCCCGTTCAACGAACCTTCCGCGATCTCCAGACCTCCCCACGGTCCGCTGCGCCCGGTCAGTCGGATTTCCGGATAATCGGAAACAATGTGTCCCCCCGCGCCTATTCTCAGGCTCTGCGCCACCACGGTCACCGCATACGACGGCGGGAGCACCACCGTAATATCGCCGGAGTTCGTGCTCAGCTTCGAGTTCTCCACCGGTCGGCCCGCCAGGAACTGAGCCAGAATATCTCCGGATCCGCTGAGCGCCTGAACGATCCCGGCCACGTTGCTCAGCCGGATTCCTCCTTCGCTTGCCTCGCATTGCGCGCCGCTCGACCCGCTCACCTGAATCGCGCCGCCCGCGGCATCGGCCATCACGGGCCCTCCGGCCTGGCCAATTTCGATAACGCCGCCACTGGTGCGCGCCGTCACCGAAGAATCCGCTTTCGCGATCTCCACGTTTCCGCCCCCGCTCATCGCATAAGCCGCGCCGTGAACGTGCTGTACGACGATCTCGCCGCTCGCGGTTTCAAGTTGGGCCCTTCCCCCGATCTGGTCTACCCGGATCGCTCCCGCGCCGGTGAAGCAACGCGCATCGCCATCCACGCTGCCGATCTGAATCTCGCCGCCGCCGGTTCGCGCAATCACCGAACCGTGGATGCGGTCCATTTGCAGGGGCCCGACGTCGTTCAACATCTGCAACGCGCCACTCAAGTCCCTCGCATGCACCCCACCGGTCCGGCTGCGCACTTCGCAGAACCGCACTTCGCGAGGTACGGTGATGGTTACGTCCGCCGGCAACTGACCGGGAACTGGCGGAAACGTCAGCGACAGAATATCTCCCCGCCGCTGCACACCGGTGGCCGCGGACGAAGCCAGTTTCCACGTGATCACATCAGTTCCCGCGCCGCGAACGTTCACCGCGCCGGCCGCCGTTATCCGGACCGCTCGCACACCCACGGCCGGATAGCTCCCTTGCAATTCGGCAGCGTGGGCGCGCAATACCACCAACGCCACGGCGGCGAGCACCGCCGATGCCGGCCATCCTCTCATCGTCTTCCTCTTTCCGGTGTGCCTAATACGTCTCGGCCGAGGCGTTCATATCGTGCAGCACCCGCTGGCACCGCTGCCGGATGTAACCGTTGTCCTCGTGGCTGAGCAGCTCCTGGAACACTCCCACCATCTGGTCCTCGGGATGCTGCACCAGCAGATCCACCACCTGCGTGCGCACGCCTGGATTGCCGTCGGTCAGCAGCACGCGTGTCAGCACCTGCCGGGTTTCCGGATCGGAAGCAAACTGCTTCAGGCCATCCAGGGCCTTGAGCCGCACGCCGGCATTGGGATCGCGCTGCAACCGGTCCAGCAGAGCGCCGCGAATATCGGGCGAGCCGCATTGCGATGTCAGCAGCTCCACCGATTGCACGCGCACTCCGGCGTCGGCCGGATCTCTGGTCCCGATCACCAACAACCGCCGGATCGGTTCATCCTCCGCCCGCCCGGTCAACGTGCGCCGCTGCGTTTGTTCCAGTACGATCTGCACCTGTCCGCCGCGGCCCGGCTCCACGTAGCGCACGCGCGATGCGACAGGATCGAAGACATCGGCTATATTGCCTGGGCCGCCGCGCGAAAACATCCCGTTCGAAGTTACTCGCGCGCCAAAGAACCCAAGCGCCACCAGCGCCACCGCCCCCAGCGACTGCGCCACCACCGGGGCCGGCGCAAAGCGAATGGAGAACATCTCGCCGAAATGCGACCACCAACCCCCATGCATTCGCGGCTCCTGCTTCAGCCGCGACCGCGATTCCAGCCGCGCCGCGGTCAGCATTCCCTCATCCAGCCGGACGCCCGCTGCGTCCAGGAGCTCGCTCATCTTCTTCTGGTGCTCCACCTCGCGGCGGCACGTCGCGCAGCCGTCAAGATGCAGTTCCAGCCGCTCTTCCTCGTCGAACCCTAACTCGCCATACAGGTACAGCGGAAGCATTCGTGCAGCTTCTTCGCACTTCATAGGAAATCCCCCAACGCCGCGCGCATTTTCTGCGTCGCGCGGAACAGGCAGTTCTTGGCTGCCTCCTCAGTTGTCCCCAGCACTTCTCCAATGGCCTTCAGCCGCATCCCCTCGTAATGCCTCATCTCGAACACAACCCGCTCCCGTGGCGTCAGGCCCGACAGCGCTTCGCGAATGCGCCAGTTCAACTGGCTGCTGAAGAGCTCGCGTTGCGGATCGGCGTGCCCTCTTGCCTCAGGCACCGAATCCATACGGTTCAGCTCGCCCTCGGCCGTGGCGATGGTCGCCGCTTCCTCCTTCCTGACCTTCCGCTTACGCAGGACATCCAGGCAGAGGTTGGTCACAATCCGGTACAGCCATGTGTGAAAGCTGCAATCGTACCGGAACTTGTGCAGGTTTCGATAGACGCGGAGAAAGGTCTCCTGATAGATGTCGTTGGCGTCTTCGGGCGAGCGCAGGAGATTGAGCGCCAGGCGAAGGACACTCTGGTCGTACTGCCGTACCAGCTCCTCGAAAGCGCGCTCGTCGCCTCGCTGAGCCGCCCGGATCAGCGCCGATTCATCCATTCGCTGGAACTCGATCGCCGGGGCCGCCACGGCCTGCGTATTCCCTTCCAATCACTGACATAGACGAAGGTACGCGGGAAAGGTCACGACGGTTCAAGTAAAGAAAACAAAGGGATTAGAGGAAGGTAAGGGGATTAAAGGAATGCGATCGCTCCCTTTACTTCCCGTACTCCCTTTACTCCTTTATTCCTTTTGTTCCAGCTCCAGCTCGATTTTGCGGTTAGCGGCGTCGATCTGAGCGATGCGGAAGCTGCGAATCTGCCCGGCCTTCAGCTCGGAATCGGAGCTTGTGGCCCCTCCACCCTTCCAGCGGGCGCTCAGCATCGCACTCAATGATCCGATATCCGCGCTGCGCGGTGCCTGTTCCGTTTCCTGCTTGCTGGTGCGCGCATCGGCCGCGCAATCGCCGTGGACGCCTTCGCCCAATTCCACGCGCGCCCGGCCATTGCGCACGTCCATCACCCGGCCGCTTACCACGTCGCCCGGTTTATGGTCGGCGATGTAATGATCGGCACTGGTGGGCTCCAGTTGCTTCAACCCCAGGCGGATGCGACGTTTGGGCTTATCCAGTTCCAGCACCGCCGCTTTCACCGTCTGGCCCAGAGTGAGCGCTTCTTTCGGATGATTCAGGCGCTTCTCACGGCTGATGTCGCCGACGTGGATCATGCCCTCGACGCCGTCGCCCAAATCCACAAACGCGCCGAAAGCCGCCAGGCTGATGACCGGGACTTCCACAACGGTACCAACGGCGAAGCGCTTTTCGGCGTCCTCCCAGGGATCGCCCAGCGCCTGTTTGAGGCCCAGCGAAATGCGGTGTTCGGCGGAATTAACGCCGAGCACAACCACCTCCACCGCTTCACCCACCTTCACGATTTCCGATGCCTTCCTGATCTTCTTCGACCAGGACATCTCGGATACGTGAATGAGCCCGTCAACGCCGGGCATCAGTTCCACGAATGCGCCGAATTCGGCTACGCGAGAAACCGTACCCGGCAGGCGGTCCCCGGTTTTGAACTTCTCCACCGCCAGCGTCCACGGATCGGGCGCAAGCTGCTTCATGCCCAGGGAGATTTTGCGTGTATCCGCATTGACCTTGAGAATCTGTACCTGCACTTCATCGCCGGGTTTCACCACATCGGACGGTTTTGAGATACGCGTCCACGACATATCAGCCACGTGAAGCAGGCCATCCAGGCCACCAATGTCCACAAACGCGCCAAAGTCGGTGACGGTGCGAACCGTACCGCGCACCACCGCACCTTCTTTCAGATCGGCAAAGGCTTTCCGCTTCGCCAGCGCCTCGTCCTCTTCGAGGACCGCGCGGCGGTCCACCACCACGTCTTCATGGGCCGTATCCAGCTTGATAATCTTGCACTGGATCTCCTGGCCCACCAGCTTCTCCATGTCGGCCTGTTCGCGAACTCCACTGCGTGACGCCGGCATGAAAGCGGGAACCCCGACGTCCACTCTCAGCCCGCCTTTCACCACTTCGAAAACCGTTCCGGCGATGCGGCGGCCCTCGGCGAAGGCGGTTTCAAACGAGGTCCAGTCGCGCGGGCGCTCCACGCGAATGGTGGAGAGAAGATAATTGCCTTCCGAATCGCGGCCGGTCACGTTCACCAGCAGCGCGTCGCTCCGTTTCACGGTCAGTGCGCCGTCGCCGTCACGAAACTGCGCGATGGGGAGAACGCCTTCCATCTTCCGCCCGATGTCCACGAACACGTGCTCGGCGGTGATGGAAACCACGCGGCCTTCGATGGCTTTGTCATGCCCGTTGTGGCCGTGTTCATGCTCGAACCGGGAAAGAATCGACGCAAACGAGGTGTCCTCGGCAGGCGCAGCCTGACCTTCGGCCGAGGCAGGGAAACTGGGATTATTCATGAGACCACAGAGACTGTAATTTCATTCTGTCACACTTATCTCATGGACTGGCGGCACTCCCTGCAGGGAAGTACCATGGCCGTGGCATGGTTGCTTTTCTCGGGTCTGGTAGCCGTCCTGGGACCGTATCACACGTCGGCTGCCATCTCACTGTTGCTGGCGATCGGCGTGTTTCAGATTGTGGCAAGCCGGGTTTCTTCGTCCCGTTCGACAGGCGGCCAGGTAGCGTCGTTCGCGATCACGCTCGGGCTCTGTTTTCTTCTGATTTATTGCACGGGTGGGATCGGCAGCAGCTACTACTGGATGCTGCTTGTCCCGGTGATTACCGCTGCCCCCTCATTCTCATTGCTGGGTACTCTGGCGGCCACCGCGATTGCCTGTGGCGGATACTTGTCTTTTCTCGCGTTTCTGCTGGAACGGCAGTACGTGGACGCAGAAGGAAAACGCGAGCTCATCTTTCGCGTACTCACGGTCGCGTTGCTCGGTTACCTGGCGAATCAGCTCGCTGAAGGAAGTCGCGCGGAAGCCAGAAGAGCGCAGGCCGCGGCGGATCAGCTCGCCGAAGTGAATCGGCAACTAATGGAGGCCGAGGCTGCGGTGCGGCGTAGCGAGCGGCTGGCCGCTATCGGACAATTGTCGGCGGGCCTTGCTCACGAGCTGCGCAATCCGTTGGGCACCATTAAAGCATCGGCCGAGATGCTCGCTCGTAACGTTGCCTCCGAGGGCGCGATTGCCAAAGAGATGGCCGAGTACATCTCCACCGAAGTGGATCGGACCAACAAACTGGTCACCCGCTTCCTCGATTTCGCGCGGCCTCTCGCGGTACAGGCCCAGCGCGGTGACATCACCCAGACCATTGACCGAGCTGTCGAACAGCTTGAACACCATAAACCCGCGGCGGTGTCGATCTACCGGAATTACGCGCCCGACGTGGCGCCGTTCCCCTTCGATCCCGACCTGATGGAACGAGTCTTTTATAATTTGCTGGTGAACGCCGCGCAGGCCAGTCCGGCCCAATCCTCGATCACTATCAAGACGCGCCAGCAGGAGGATACCGTCGAGATCGCCATCATCGACCGCGGCTCGGGCATCGACCCGAAACATCTCGAGAGCATTTTCAACCCCTTCTTTACCACCAAGAGCCAGGGAGTGGGGCTTGGCCTTGCCATTGTGTCGCGCATCGTCGACGAGCACGGCGGCCGCATCGCCGTCGAAAGCGAACCGGGCGCGGGCAGCATTTTTCGCGTGCTACTGCCCGTTGCAGGCCAGGCCAGCGCGGCGGCTTCCGGAGGTGAACGTTGAGCGCTCGCATATTGATCGTCGAGGACGAAGAGAAGCTGCGCCGCGTAATGGAGTTGCAACTCCGTACGGCAGGCTTTGACCTGGAGCAGGCCGGCAACGCCGAAGACGGTCTGAAGCTGGCCGACTCGGCCGATCTCATCATCACGGATCTGCGTTTGCCCGGAATGGACGGTCTGCAACTACTGTCCAATCTGCGTGAGCGCGGCCTGCAAACGCCGATTGTTGTGATGACCGCGTTCGGCTCCATCGAGACGGCTGTCGAGGCCATGAAGGCTGGAGCGGTGGATTTCCTGCCGAAGCCGTTTTCGCTCGATCACCTGATGGCCGTCGTAGGCAAAGCGCTGGAGTTACGCACACTGCGCGATGAGAACCGCAAGCTTCGGGAGGAGCTCGACCACCGCTACCAGTTTGACAACATCATCGGACGCAGCCCGGCCATGCGCGAGATCTTCGCCACCGTTGAGCGAGTAGCGCCCACACGCGCGACGGTATTGTTGGCCGGCGAGAGCGGCGTGGGCAAGGACATGATTGCCCGGGCGATTCATCAGCACTCGCCGCGGCGCGATCGCCCCTTCGTCAAGATCAACTGCACCGCGCTGCCCGAGAACCTGATGGAGAGCGAGCTCTTCGGCTATGAGAAAGGCGCATTCACCGGCGCCAACGTCACCAAGCCAGGCAAGTTCGAACAGGCCGACACCGGCACCGTGTTTCTGGATGAGATCGGCGACGTACCAGCGGCCGTGCAGGTGAAGTTGCTGCGCATCCTGCAGGAGCGCGAGTTCGAACGCCTTGGCAGCAACAAGACTCGGCACATCGATGTCCGCGTATTGGCCGCCACCAACGTCGATCTGCGCGCGGCTCTTGAACAGGGCACCTTTCGCGAAGATCTTTACTACCGGCTGAATGTGATGCCCATCAACATTCCGCCCCTTCGCGAGCGCCGCGAAGACATCCCGTTTCTTGCCGAGCACTTGGTCCGGAAGTTGGCCAAGGATCTGGGCAGCGTGGCGCAGGGAATCTCCGAAGAAGCCATTCAGAAGCTGCTGCAATATCACTGGCCGGGCAACGTGCGCGAGCTGGAGAACGTCATCGAGCGGAGCATGGTAATGGCTTCGCAACCCGTTCTTGGTGCGGCCGACATTCGTCTCGACACTGCTCCGCGCGCGCATCGGCCGACGTCGAATTCCGAGTACAGTTTGCCCGATGGCATGACTCTCGATGAATATGAACAGGCGGTGATTCGCGATGCGCTGAAGCGGGCCAATGGCAACAAGAGCCAGGCGGCCCGGATGCTCGGCCTTACCCGCAATGCTCTGCGCTACCGTCTTTCGCAGATGGGCATGGAGAGCGAGGCATGAACACCGCCTGGGTGCGCCGGCTTTGTTTGTCTCTGCAGCACACCACGGAATCGGTCCAGTGGGGGGAGCATCTGGTGTTCAAGATCGGGGGGAAGATCTATGCTATAGCCGCGCTGGAACCTGCCGATGCGTGGCTCTCCTTCAAGACCGCGCCGGACGAGTTCACGAGACTCGTCGAAATTCCCGGAATCATACCCGCGCCTTACCTGGCTCGTGCGCGGTGGGTAGCGCTTGAGACCTTCGATGCGCTGCCGGCAGCGGAACTCGAGCGGCTGATCAGAGATGCTTATGGCATGATCTTCGCGAAGTTGCCACGGAAGAAGCAGGCGGATCTAAGCAAAAGAACGAATGCGCGGGCGAAGCCGCGGTCCAGGGCTGCACGCGCTCGCTAGTTGCCGGTGACGCTGTCGCCCAGCGCCTGCGAAATGACGCTAAGTCCGGTAGTGACGTTAATCGCTGTGGCGGGCACGGACGTTCCCCCGGCCGTGGTGACAGTTGCCTGCAGATGGCCGGGCCCGAGTACGTTCACGTTTGTTATCGCCGCGTTACTGGTTCCAAAGCCGACGTAAGTCTGCCCCTGCACGAAATTCGTGTTCGTGCCGATCACGTCCACCGTGGTGGAGCCCCCCGCCGTTAATGCTCCAGGCGATACCGTGATCGATGGCGGACCCGAATCGGGGAATGTATAGGTGACGACATCCGCATCCTGCGATACATACAGCGAACTCTGGCCGTCGGGGTTCAGCGCCTCCACGTGGGCGGCGAACGATGTGTCGGCCACCGGAGGCTGAACGATTAGTTGGGAGTCACTCACCGCGTTCACAATCATTGCCGGTATGCCGTCAAACACAATCCGCGTCCCATCCGTGAAATTAGTTCCGGTCACCATCACGGTTCCGTCCCCGAGCGCCTGCACGGCGGTCACTGACGGCGGCGAACCGCTCACTCCTCGGACGGCGGCCGGCAACACGTAGGTGTTGTCGCTGCTGTGAACCAGGATATGGCGCGCGCCGTTCTGTACAACGTGCACAACGCTTTCCGCGTATGCCTGAATTTCCACCGTCACGAACGACTGCTGATAAACCTCGGTGGTCCCCGGCGTGATATACAGCAGCCAGCCGAGCGGCTCGATACTCAGCCCGGGGCTTACCTGCCCGCTTTCGTTGACAATGCCGTTGCCGTCCAGAAGCAGTGTTTGCGGCGCTCCGGTTATTACCAACGGCGGGGAGGCAATGGGAAAACCGTTTGGATAGCCAAATGTTCGGATCGAATTCACCGGCATTGCCGCGCGAGGAGACACCTGGATGTTGATACCCGGTGTTAAGGTACCTTCCGGAACCTCGAGGCCGGCGGCAAAAGTCCAGTCGGTGGCGTTGGGATAGAAAGTAGTCTGGAAATAACACATGCCCGCGTCGCAGGTGGGCCCGAAACTGGTAACGCCGTCCGCGGCAAGGGGATAGATAATATTCTGATTTGTTAGCTCGCCGTCCTGAGGCGGCGCCAGAGCTTGCGCGTAGACGAAATAATATCCAGGCGGAATGCCATCGATCCGGTAGGTGCCGTCCGGCAGTGTCATCGCGCCAACAGCATCGCCATTCATGGAAATCGCCACTACGCCCGCGAGATTGATGGGCGTTCCATCGGTAAACGTGACTTTACCAGTGATACTTCCATTCTTCGCGATGAAGTTGCCAGCGGCTGGGTAAAGCAGGGAAACGCCGGCAATGTCATCGGCGGACAGCGGTGCAGCCTTGGTCGCGCCGCTGGTGTAGTAGGTGGACATCGCCGCTGACGTGGTGCTGTGCTGCAATCCCAGGTTATGGCCGAATTCGTGGACCAACGTTGTAAAGAACAACTCGCTCCAACTCGCCAGCGGGGGGCCGCCGGAACCAGCAAGTCCGTAAGGAACGGCCGGCAGAACCAGGTGCGATGCGGTGATGGGCACAAAGGTCGCCCCGGGGTTCAGAGTCGCGGGCGTGTCTACGCCCGAATAAGCCAGCAAGCCTGGTGGAATCGTATCGGAAAAGTCCACGTTGATTCCGGCATTGCTGTCCGTGCCGCTATCGTGAAACAGACCGCCGTACCCAATACGGATTTGTGTGCTTCCAACGCCATTCCATACATTGGCGGCGGCACGCAATTCACTCACCAGCGCCTCGTATCCGTCGCCGGGAGCCATCTTCGCGGTATTCAGCCCGGAATCGGCAACGTAGAAATATACCGTATCGTTGGAGAGCGTCGTTAGATCCCATTTGGCCGGAAGCGCATTGCCGTTCTGGTCAAAATGGACGTAGTAATAATAAGCCGGCGCGTTTGCGCTGAACGCGAGCAGCACCGTCGCTCCAACGGCAATCCTGCCGAACAATCGCATCATCGTCCCTCCGCGATCGCCTGCTTAACGTAGTTGTGCATTTCGCCGAGGCTCATGCGCATTGGATCGGCAGTCATTACGGCTCCCGATCCATCCACCATCGGCTCGGAGGTTGAAGCTTGCAGGGCGTCCGAGTTGGCCGCGTCTACGGCGAACAGACCCTGCGAGAGGCCGATTATCAGATTCAGCCCGGATGGGCTGTGCCACAGGAACAGAACATATTCACGGCCCTCCACCAGATCGGGCGTGCCGGCCCATGTTTGCCGGCGCCCATCCAGCACGCCGCCCGCTAATGCGAGGTCCATCACCTGGCCGCCGTTGCCCTTCCAGCGGTCGCTGACGAAAACGCTGTAATGGGTAAAAATCTGAGAACCGTGCCAGGCTGTTTTGCCCCGCTGCACATGCCCACGAACAACGTCGGTGGACTGCAACGCCATTTCCTTCAGAGTGAGGTGTTGCAAAGTGGAAGCGCTCGCGAGTGCGCACACGACGCCCACGAGCACGAGGAACTGCAGACAACGCATAAGATCCGCTAGCCTTCAGGCAACTCACCGGCCACACGAACAGACTGTCGATCAGTAGTTTACACAATAGCCGAAGCGCCGGGTGTATCCGCTCGACACACCCGGAGAGGCACGACGCACCGGCCAGGCCGCGCTGTAGACTGCTGATAGGTCCAATGCATCAGGTGGAAGCAGCGCCCATTGCGTTGAAGCGCCCCTCCGAAACCGATCTGCTGGCGCTTCCCAACATTCCGGCGGTCTTTGTTTTGTCCGCCGGCGAGCGTTCCGCCTACGCGGCGCGCACCACTATGCTGGGCCGCCGCGTGCGCCGCGCCGTGAAGCTGCTGGGAATTGGCGAGGTGCTCACGCTGATCGAGTACTGGCCCGTTGCTTCGGCGCTGGAAGGGAGTCTGGTTCACTACGCGGTGATGCGCCGGGTTTTTCCGGATCAGTATCTGAAGCTGCTTCGTCTGCGCATGCCGGCGTATGTCAGGGTGACCCTTGGCAACACTTTCCCTCGCGTTCACGTCACGTCGCGGTTAGGCTCGAAAGCACAGAGCTACGGGCCGTTCCGTGCGCGGGCGGAAGCAGAGAACTTCGCCAGCCAATTCCTCGATTTGTTCCAGCTTCGCCGTTGCCAGGAAGATCTGGAGCCTTCGCTTTCACACCCCGGGTGTATCTACGGCGAAATGAATATGTGCCTGCGGCCATGCCAGCAGGTGGTGAACGCGGAAGAATACCGAAGTGAGGTGCAGCGGGTGACGGATTTTCTATCCACCAATGGCGCTTCGCTGCTCGCCTCCGCTGCCGCCGCGCGAGACCACTTCAGCGAAGAAATGAACTTCGAGGAAGCCGCGCGACAACACCAGCGCTGTGAAAAGATTAACGC
>JBEKFB010000004.1:0-40945 GCA_050013535.1 Bryobacteraceae bacterium
CCCCGCGTTGCTCACAAAATTCACCGCAAATGAAACTGCTGAAGCGGTGAGGTTCGTGAAATACAGCGCCGAATACCAGCCGCCGCCAAATGCGAATTGCGGAAGAACACTGGGCCGGGAGCCTGATACAGCAGCGCTGGTGGTTGTCGGGATGGAGGTGAAGGCCAGCCCGTTGAAGCGCAGTCCGAGCACCCCCACGCTTCCTGATGAGACTGAAAACTGCGCCGAGCCTCGTTGTCCCACCATGCCGCCGAGGCCGGGGAGGCTTCGCAACGTTGCCGCCGTTTTGCTGTTCGGGGGCAGGGCGAGGGAAGACGTCCCGATGGTTTTGCCGTTCTCATCCCACAGCGTCACATCTACCGTGTTGGCGGTGGAACTCGGGTTCACGATCGACACCGCGGTGACCAGAGTGGTGTCGTCCCACGTGAGCACGTTCGAGGTGGCCGCCGAGCCGGATAACGGCACCACCGCTTCCTGGTCAGCTTGTCCGGGAACACTCTGGCGGAAGACTCCGTAGCCGAACACATCACTGGGCAGAGTAAACGCCGCGTATCCCTGCGCCAGGCTGCCCGTGTTGGGAGCCTCGATGATGGCCGTGCCATTTGCCGCCAGGTTCACCTGCGTCGTGGAGCCGCCGATGGACGGCACGGTCAAGGGCGTCCCCGTATCGCTCACAAAATTTACCGGAAATGAAACCGGCGGCCCGGCGGAGTTCGTGAAATACAGAGCCGAGTACCACCCGCCGCCAAACGCGAACTGCGGAAGGACACTTGCAGTGGAACTCGGCGGCCCGCCGGTTCCATTCGCGATGGCGACTCCCAGGGGGGTGCTCCCCACTGGCACTGTGGCGACCACGGTGTTGCTCGACGTGTCGATCACCGAGACTGCGCCGGGGCCATTACCGGTTACGTTGGTTGCAATCGTGACATAGGCGCGTGTTCCGTCCGGGCTAATGGCCACCCCGGAAGGGCCGGTTCCGACGCCCACCATGTCGACGACTGTGTTACTCGACGTGTCGATCACCGCGACGGGGCCGGTGCCGTCGGCGCCGAAAGTTACGACATAGGCGCGCGTTCCGTCCGGGGTGATGGCCACCGAAAACGGGGAGACCCCGATACCCAACACAGGCACTTGGGTGAGCACAGTGTTGTTCGCCGTGTCGATCACCGAGACCTCGCTGTCGCCGACCGAGATGCTGGGGACGGAGGTCGCAACATAGGCGCGGGTTCCGTCCGGGGTAAAGGCCATCGCAAGGGGAAGGCCCCCCACATCGAACGTGGCGGCCACGGTGTTACTCGCAGTGTCGATCACCGAGACGGCTGCGGGGACGGTGAGGGTGCCAACACTCGCGACGTAGACGCGCGTTCCGTCCGGTGAAATCGCTAACCCACCAGGTGTGGCCACCACATCCACCTTGGCGAGCACGGTGTTACTCGCCGTGTCGATCGCCCAGACGGAGCTACCGTTGTCCCTCGTCACGTAAGCGCGCGTTCCGTCCGGGGTGATAGCCACGCCATAGGGGCAGCCCCCCACGACTACCTTGGCGGCCACAGTGTTGCTCGATGTGTTGATTACCCAGACGTCGCCGCCGCAATTCGCCACATAGGCGCGCGTTCCGTCCGGAGTGACGGCTATTCCATAGGGTTGGCTGCCAACCCCCACTGTGGCGACCACGGTGTTGTTCGATGTGTCGATCACCGAGACAGAGTCGGAGCCGAAGTTTGCCGTGTAGGCGTAACCTTGGGCGTAGGCAAGCTGGCTTGTACCGCAAAGCCCAATCAACGCGAGGATAGAAACCGCAGGGGCACTTACCAATTTACCCATGATTAACCCATCCGTCACTCGGGAGTATACACCGATTTCGTCCGCTCACCGGGCCGTTGGTGGTTGGTTGGGTTTCCGGTCACGGCTATAGCGGTCGTTCAAGTGCTACCGGATGCGTCCGTCAAGCACAGCAGGCTCCCAAGCCTCCTTGCAGCGATTGCATGTTAGAATCAAGTCCCAAAGAAGGGGGCCCTGAATATGCTTGGTGAGGGCCTCGTCCCGCACTGGTCCTGGAACGCGCTCACTCCGATTATTCTCGTGCTGAGCGGCGCCCTCAGTGCACAAGCCCAGTCTCCAACCGCGGCATCCGCCTCCTCAGCATCGACGCCGGTCTATACCGTGGCTGGGACCTGGACCGATAGCCTCGGCTTTCCCTGGACGCTGACACAGGATCAAGCCGGTAACATCTCAGGCAGCGTGGATTTTAGCGGAGCCGGTTGTCCATGTGGACCCGGCATGTGCGGTGGCACGGGCCACAACCCGATCTGGGTGGTCTCCGGCGCGCTTACCAGCAACAACTTCACCCTATACGCAACCAACCCAGCGAGCGGCGATGTCTGCACCTCCGGAGTTGAGGTTGACATGACGATCGAGGCAGATGGCATCACGGCGGGTGGCTATTACCTCGACTCAGTCGGGGGTGGCTCACTAACCATGACTCTGACCGTTACCTGCGCCATGGTTCTCAACAACTCCGTATCCGCCAGCATTGGCGGATCGGGCACCAGTATAGACGCCACTTTCACCCCGGCAATTAACGGGGTTGCCTACGGGCTCGCTCAGGCCGAGCAACTTTGTGGCTTTACTAACTTCGACTGGATTCAGATGATCACCTCTCTGCCGGATCCCAGCCCGTTTTTCCAAAATAATCCTGGAAGCCCGGCATCTCCCATACACCTGACCAGCGCCTCCACTCCCTACAACGACCCTCCTCAGAATGGATATACGTATGAGCCGGCCGGTTGGGGCGGGTATCCATTTTACTTTGATGCGGTCAACGATGGACTGCCGGTTTCGTTAGCTAATTTCGAAACTGCAGTTGGATTGACATTTCATGACGCCCCGTGTGATCCGTGCATTGCGGGCCCTTTCGGTCCGAGCCCGGGTTACGCTCTCAACCCTGGGCAGTGCGGAAATATGACCGCACCGAATTTGACTTCGATCGCGTTTAGCACGCACCTGGCGGGCGTTTATCCGGATAACACCGGCTCCGACCTCGGCGTCGGGTTCAACTGGTCCTCCGACTTCAATGGCACTTCCGGGGGAATTGCCACTACTAGGAACTTGGGATCAGCCGATCCAGGAAGCGGCGTGGGAGGCGTTACCATCGCTGGCATAACCCCGACAACGACCTATCAGCCACCTGGAAAGGGGCCAGTGGACAGCTCACTTCTTCCGCAGTTCGTGTTTGGCGGTGGTTGGTACTCGGCGCTGTACTTCACAAACCCTACCGGCGCGAGTGTTTCGTTTCCCGTAAATTTCGTGAGTGATGCGGCGACATCGTTAACCGTACCATCTCTCGGCGGGGCGTTGACACAGGTGGACCTGGCGGCACATGGAACCGCCATCGTCGAGGCGCCGAACGTGGGCGGCTTGCTGGAGGGATACGCTGGCTTTACTCTGCCCAGCGGGGTAACCGGCTACGGAGTCTTCCGCCAGAGCGTCGCGGGCAGGGCCGATCAGGAAGCCGTGGTGCCACTGTCCGATGCGAACGCGACGTCGAACACACTAATCTGGGACGATACGAACCTGGTAACCTCTGTCGCCATCGCTAATCCGAGTCCGGTTCCGACCACCGTGTCCGTGATCCTGTGGGATGCGAAGGGAAACGCAATTGGAGCCACTTCGATCACACAGCCGCCCGGAAGCAAGACGGAGACCACCCTGCGCTCGCTGCCCGGCTTCAGTGGGATGGTGGGCCAACGAGGCTCCGCGCGGTTTACCGTATCATCGGGAAGCGTAGGAGTTCTGGGGCTGCGTTTCGACGGGGCCGCCTTCACATCCATTCCAGCCGTCAGCGAATCGGCCGTGAATCCGGCATCCAGCGTTCTTCCGCAGCTCGCGTTTGGCGGCGGCTGGTACTCAGCGCTCTACTTCACCAACGTCACCGGAAGCGCCGTTTCGTTTCCGGTTGATTTCGTGAGCGACGCCGGGGAGCCGTTGACAGTGCCCTCTGTTGGTGGGACATCCACGCAAGTGAACGTGGCGGCACATGGAACGGCCATCATCGAAGCTCCCAACGTGGGTAGCCTGTCGGAAGGATACGCCCGGTTTAGTCTTCCAACGGGAGTTTACGGTTACGGAGTCTTCCGGCAGAGCGTGGCGGGCAGAGCCGATCAGGAAGCGGTGGTGCCTTTCTCCGACGCCGCGGCGGCATCGAACACATTGACCTGGGACGAGACCAACTTCGTTACGGCGGTGGCCATCGTCAACCCAAGTTCCACCACCGAGACCGTTGCCGTCACGCTTTGGGACGAAGGTGGGAATATCATAGGAACATCTTCGATCCCCCTCCACCCCAACAGCAACACACAAACGACTCTGCGAACGCTGCCCGGCCTCAGTGGGATGGTCGGGCAACGAGGATCAGCTCAATTCGCTGCAGCGGAAGGTGCTGTGGCCGTGCTGGGGCTGCGTTTCGACGGTGCTGCCTTTACGTCCATCCCGAACACGAATCCAGCTACCATCGGTTCGACGAATATGGGCACCGCTATATGGAGAAAGCGTTGATGCCTGGACTTCTTCCGGTCTAACGCCTGCGTCCCGTCAACCGCAGCAGGCTCAGGAACAGGTTGATGAAGTCGAGATAGAGCCTCAGGGCGCCGAAAATCGCCTTCTTGCGTCCTAAGTCGGTTCCTTCGCTGCCGGGAACGTTCATCGCCTTGATCTTCTGCGTGTCGTAGGCGGTGAGTCCCGCGAACACGATGATGCCGACAATAGAGAACACGAAGCTTGCGCCTTCGGTCATCAGCGCCGGGAAGAGCAGGGAGAGCAAACCAAAGCCGACCAGTCCAAACAACCCCATCATGCAGAAGGAGCCCACCGGACCAAGATCCCGCTTCGTCACAAAGCCGAAGCCGCTGAGACCCGCAACTCCGAAAGCCGTCACGCCGAAAGCTTCCGCGATGCTGGAGCCGGTGAAGGCAAGAAAGACGCTGTACAGCGCGAGCCCGGTTAGTCCCGCATGCAAGAGGTAGATGAGCGTTGCGGTCAGAGCATTGGCGACCACGGTGCAGTTCGACGTGTCGATCACCGAGACAGAGTTGGAGCCGAAGTTTGCCGTTTAGGCGTAACCCTGGGCGTAGGCAAGCTGGCTTGAACCACAAAGCCCAATCAACACCAGGATGGAAACCTCAGGGCTGGTTACCGATTTACCGGGAATTAAAGCTCCGACCATCCGTCGGTGGAGTATACACCGATTGTCTCCGGCAGAGCGCATCGAATACGATGTTTTCTTCTGACCGCTCAACTACTCCAATGTCACCAGGTGAGACTTTCTATGTAGCCCCACCAACCCGAGTTAACGGGTCACGACGCGCAACCGGCGATCTCATCCGCGCTCACGGCAGAACGTGTGGCGGCGCCGTGCGATGCCGCCCCGGGCAGCCAACCAGGAGCGTTCTGAAGCGGGTTACACTGTCCAGATGGAAGAGCTGGACATCACCGCTGCGAAGGGAAAAAACGGCGCTCGCATTCTGCGCCTGCAAGGCTCGCTCACACTTCAGACCGTTTCCGATTTTCAGAACATCGCCCGGCGGGAAGACGATGACGCACCGCTGATTATCGACCTGGGCAGCGTTTCCTACGTGGATTCGGCCGGGCTGGGTGCGGTTCTGGGGCTCTTCGTCTCGGCCAGGCGGAAGGGAACGGGCTTTGCTGTCGCAGGCGCGTCGTCTGACCGAGTTCGCATCCTGTTCCAGGTGACGCACCTCGCGGATTTCCTGCCTTCATATGCAAGTGTGGCCGATGCCGAGGCGTCGCTGCTGGCGAAAGCGGCTGGCGCCTGAACAGTCGGTCTACCGGAGGCGGGAGCATAACATGGCGTACAAACTCGTGGCCGTCGTGCGAGCGGCTGGCTGACGGGTTCTCCGCCCGCCAGCCGCGACACGCTTCCATCAAGAACCTACTTGCAAGAACCTACTTGGCCGCGGGCTTAGCCTCAGCCGCGGGTTTGGCCGTTGCTGCTGGTTTGGGCTTTGGCGCCCAGAAGTCGGGGTCCGCGGCGATGAACTCTTTGGAAGGGTAGCTCATCTTCGGGTTGACGGCGAAGAGCATATTCTCCGTGCTGGTGATGATATCGGAGTACAGCTTCTGGTAGCTCGCCCATTCCTCTGTTCCGAACGCTTCGGCTCCTTTCTTCGCCGGCCTGGGCGGATCCATGGATTTTAGCGATTCCATGCCACTGATCATCAGGTAGGTTCCCCCCGGTGCGCCGGACGTCACCCCGAACACGACGCGCCGCTGTTTGCTCTCCGACTTCTCCCAAACCGTGATGAGCATCTTGCAGAGGGTTTCAAAGTCGTCAACGTGACCCGGTTTTACCCGCACCGTCGTGATGCTGTAGTACCGGTATTTCGGCAGGTTCGCGGGGACGGGCTGATAGCTCAGCTCCTCGCGGAAGGTCGCGATCGTCGCGCGCTCGCCCGTGCGCAGTTCGCCATCCTGCTCATCCAGTTTGCCCATCAGCGTGCTCATAGGTTCCGCGCTCGCTATGTTGAAGGTCTCTTCCAGCGCGGCAAAGGAATCGTACCGCTCCAGGAACCAGACCTGGCTCGGGCCAGTGATGCTCTCCAGTGCCGAGTAGTTCGGATACTTGCTTTTCGAGAGGGCCCGAACAAAGGCCATCTCCGTCTTCTCGTGCGCCGCGGACTTGCCGGACTTGATATCCTCGCGAATGATCCGCAGGACAGCAGACGGCTGTTGCGCCATCACCATTGAGGCCGCCACGAGGGCGAGACTCGAAACGATACGGCAGACTGCACGTGTCATAGGACACTCCTCTTTCCTGGCCCGAGTGGCTATCCGGGCTTTAAGGGTCCCATTGAGTGTACTCTCATCACCGCTGCGTGACCAAGTCTCCGGTCATCTATGCGGAATGGACACAAGCGGCGCCCCGGGCAGGAGTCACCAGCACTATAATCAGGGCGGGAGACTTTCCCCGAGGGGGTGACCTTATGTTGCATAACCTCGTCGGACGCATCCGCGAGGATGAGATCAGCGCCCGCGTCATCCTGGCGCGATGGGGCGACGCGGCAGGCATGGCCCTCGTTCTTCTGCTGGTGGCCGCGCTTTACCTTGTTGTTGTTCGAGGTGGCTAGAGCCTCGAAGGAAAGCCGGAACGCGGCTGATGCAAGATGTGCACTGATTCACTGATATTCCATTTTGTAGTGGTGCTCGGGCTGCCGGCATTGGCAGCAGCGCAGGCGCCCGTTCGCGTCGATGTGAACGCTGGCCGGGTGGTACACACAATGGCTGGAGGCGCTGGCGCATCGTGGCACGCGATGGGTCCCGCGGCGTACTGGTATAAGAACCTGAACCGGGCAAACCGCAGCGCGCGCGGAAGCGGCTGGGGCGGCAATCCTCCGCTCGAATACGCCGACGCCTGGGATGACCTTCGGCGGCATGCCCAGTGGCTCGGTCTCGACTTTATCCGAGTAGAGGTCTCCATGCGGATGTACGAGCCGGAACGCGGGCGATTTGACTGGGATAACGACGAGATGCGCACGCTCTACAAGATCCTCGACATTTGCCGGGATCTCCACGCCGACGTGTTCCTGACCCAGATGTGGCAGGACGTGGAGTGGAACGCCTTTCCCGCGGCTGGCCGGCTGCAGAGCGCACCGAAATCCGTGCCCGAGTTTGCGGAGGGTGTGGGCGCGCTGGTGGAGCACCTGGTGAAGGATCGCGGCTACAGCTCAATTCACTGGCTTTGCATCAGCAATGAACCGGGCATGGATTGGGGATGGTGGAACGGTGCGGATGGTCACGCCACCACCATCATGCCGGCACTGCACGCTGTGCGTGCCGCGCTGGACCGGCGCGGCCTGTCGTCCGTTGCCCTATCCGGACCCGACTGGGGCCTTTACGATAAACACGCTGAGTTCGATTTCAACGACGCATCCGTGGGAGCCCACGATGCTCACGATTATTCCTTCACTGCCAGTGCCGGGATGGAACGCCTGTGGGCCGAGCGTGCGCACGCGCGCGGAGTACCGTTCTTCCTGTCGGAATTCGGGGACTGGGCAGGAGGCGACGCGCTGAACGATGCCACCGCCACAAGCCCCGCCAGCTATGCCAACCAGCTCGTCAATGCGGAAAAGGTGATTGATGGTTTGAACGCGGGCGTGGATGGGTTCAACCGCTGGAGTTTCGTCAATCGAGGCGATCTCGATGGCGCCTGGCAACTGGTGCGCACCTTCGATCCCCAGAAATGGGACTACTTCAAGCGCGTTACTCCGGAGCCGGTGCCTTACTACAGCTATGGCATCCTGACCCGGTTCCTGGCGGGCCATTCCGCGGTGCTGGAGACGCAGACGCAGACCGAAGGCATCGCCGCCACGGCCGTGCGCAGCCCGAAAGGCAATCTCACCATCTACGTTCTGAATCACAGCGAGGTGGCAGGACCGCTCACAGTAGCTTTGGCGGGTCTCAGGGAGCCGCGCGTTTTGTATAAGTACCAGGTGGGTGAGTGGACGGTTGGCACGCCCACCTATCACTTGAATCCACTGCGGTCTTTCCACATATCGCCCGATCAGCCCGAGCTTTCCGACCAGCTTCTCGGACAGAGCATCACGGTGTACTCGACCTACATGTTGAATGAAGCGGACCCAGGAATCAGCGGAGAGTAACGCGCCTTCGAGGCAGTAGCTGGAGAGCTTTACCCGCCTTTCGTTGAGCAGAAACAACTGCCGCCCCCGGATCTCTTCCGGACCGAACTGATCGGGAGGTTACCCACTATAGAATGAAGCGTGTGTTGTCGTTGCGCGGGTTGGTCGCTTTTGCTGGGTCTTTGCCTCTCTGCGCAGACTTCCACGTTTGCCTGGAGAAACGTCAACATCCAGGGCATGGGTTACGTCACCGGGATGGTGATTCACCCGCTGGCGCCACACGACATCTACATTCGCACGGACGTTGGCGGGGCATACCGTTATGACCGCGCGGCCCAGCGCTGGCTGCCGCTCATGGATCGGTTCGGCACCGCGGACACGGCATTCGGAGTGGAAAGCCTCGCGGTGGATCCGAATGATCCGAACACCGTCTATGCGGCGGTTGCGATGAACCGGGTGTACACGGCGACCGGCGGCGGCTTCTACAACGAAACAACATGGGGCGAGGTGCTGGTGTCGCACTCCCGCGGTGTGTGGTGGACCGAAACGGGTATGCCGGCGGGTGTCTACATGGGGCCGGGCGATTCGTATCGCGGCACCACCGGGGAACGCCTGGCCGTGGACCCGGTGCGGCCGGGCATCGTCTACTTCGCATCACGGCAGAACGGACTGTGGCGGCTGAATGCGAGCGGTTGGGCCGAATTGGCGGGCGGACTTCCGCAATCGGGCACCAGCCCGGGAATTACCTTCGTCATCGCGGGAACCACGATGCTGTACGCGGGCGTGTACGGCTCCGGTGTTTGGACAAGCGCGGATGGCGGCTCTACGTGGACATCCATTGGCGGCGCGGCGAATCCCGTGCGCGGCGCGCTTAGTCCGGATGGAACGCTTGTAGTGACCTATGGCGGAGACGAAAGCGCCACCACCGGCAGCGTGGGCCGCTATCGGAACGGTTCGTGGACGGACATCACGCCGCTCGGGTTGGTCGCCTCGTATTCGGGCGTGTCGTTCGATCCTGCCGGGACTCACCTGGCAGTGGCGCAAAATGGCGGGAAGCAGATGTTCTACTCAACCGACGAAGGAAATTCCTGGCAACAAGTGCCGGCGGCGGTCATCTCCGGGCAACCTCCTTACTATCCGCCTCCCACGCCGGCCAACTTCGACGCGCAGCCGGGAGACTGCTGCAACGCCGCGCTGGTGATTGACCCGGCGATACCCACGCGGCTTTTCCAGACGAACGGGTATGGCGTGATGGCCACGGAAGACTTCACGGTGGCGGCTCCGGTGTGCTCGTGGAGGATGCAGAATCTGGAAGAGCTGGTAGTAGAGGACATCAAGGTCCCGCCGCTGGCCGGTGGCGCGGATTTGTTCAGCGCGGTGGCCGACATGATCGGGTTCCGGCACGCCTCGCGCGACGCGGTTCCGGGCGCAACGCTCGGCGCCATCAATTATGTGGCGCAAGGAACCAGCGTGGCGTATTGCGCTTCGCAGCCGCAGTATATGGCGTGGGTGGGCTGGGATGAAGCAGTGGGCTGGCAAGCGGGGATGACCGGCTATTCGTCGGACAACGGCCAGACGTGGACACCGTTCGCAAGCACTTCGCCAGGCTCGGCGGGCAAGATCGCGATGTCGGCAACCGATCCGACCAGGCTGGTATGGGCGCCGACGCATTCGCTGACGCCACAGTACAGCACGGATGCCGGGCACACGTGGCAGCCCTGCCGGTTGAGCGGCGGCAACGCGCTTCCGGGATCGTGGCAGCTAAGCAACGAATGGTGGAACGGCAACGTGCTGGCGGCCGACCGCGTTGACGGAAACCGATTCTATTATTACGACAATGGCGCGTTCTACTTCAGCCTGGATGGCGGCGCAACCTGGCAGGCGGGAAACTCGACGTGGCCCACCACGCTGCCGGTGCAGTACACCATCCTCATGAACATTGTTCCGAATCCGGCGACCGCGGGCGACGTGTGGCTGAGCATGGCGGCGAATGAGAATCAGCCCGGACGTTTTCCTCTCTTCCACAGTATCGATGGCGGCAATACCTTTGCGGTCGTTGGTTCCGTGGACAGCGCCAACTTTGTCGCATTTGGCAAGGGGACCGACGCTGGGCCGGCAATCTATATCCATGGCCGCGCGGGAGGCGCAACGGCCGATGCGATCTACCGTTCGCTCGATTTGGGCACTTCCTGGGCGCAGGTAAGCGACCCTGCCCAGCAGCAGTTCGGCAACATCTCCGCGCTGGAAGGCGACATGCGCCAGGCCGACCTTGTTTATGCCGCCACCAGCGGACGCGGGATTTTCTACGGTTATGGCCCGGCGTTCAACGCAGGCCTGCCGGCGTTCACCCAACAGGGCGTGGTGAGCGCGGCGAGCTACCAGGGGGGAGGTGTTTCGCCGGGCGAGGTTGTGGTGGCTTTCGGACAGGGTCTGGGGCCTCCCGCGCTGGCCTACGCGCCGCTGGATGAAACGGGCGCGCAAAGCACGATCGCGCAGGGCGCGCAGATGTTCTTCGACGGCTCTCCGGCGCCGCTCATCTACGCGGCGTCGGGCACGGTGAGCGCGGTGGTGCCTTATTCGGTGGCAGGTAACTCGAGCACCAGTGTGCAGGCTTCGTATATGGGTGTGCTTTCGCTGCCCACCGCCTTCCCGGTGACGCCCGCGGTGCCAGGCATTTTCACCATCTCGACAGAAGGTACCGGAGCTGGCGTCATTCTTAATCAGGATTCCTCAGTGAATTCACCTTCTAATCCCGCCCCGCGCGGTGACTCCATCTCAATCTATGCCACTGGCGGCGGAGAGACTACGCCAGTGGGCGTGGACGGGTTGATCACCGGGCTGACGAGTCCGCTGCTCACCCTTCCGGTGACCGTGCAGATCGACGGAATTGACGCAGCCGTGTCGTACGCCGAGGACGCGCCCGACATGGTTGCCGGAATTCTTCGGGTGGATGCGCAGGTTCCGGCAGGAGTGCAACCAGGACCCGCGGTCACCGTGGTGATCAACGTTGGCGGCGTTTCTTCGCAGACGGGGGTAACGCTCGCAGTGAAGTAGTGCCGTTTCCCGGACCACGCCGGACGGCGGCCCAGACCATGGAGTTACGGAGGGCGAGGGCGCCCGCGCATGCCCTCACCTGTCCGAGTCCGTGCAGGTGGCGCCACGATTAAATGCTCCCAGGGCGGCGCCGTGCCCCGGAGTCATAAGTGCTCAGGCGGGGCTACAGGATATCGGGCTAACAGACGATAAACGCTAAGGGAAAACTGTTTGAATGTCCCTCATCTCTCTTCGCCGGTATCTCGACATGGCCCGCGGCGATCCGTCCGCGGAATCGCCGTCGAACAACTGTCTTCCCTTTTGCCAAAGCCTTCTGAAAGCCATTGAAGCGCGCGCCAGAAGCGGCCCCCGCGACGAGAGCTCTTCGGGAGAAGAGGATCTGGCGCAGGAGTGGGCCGGCCTGCTTTCCGCCTGGAGCCAGTCCGACCGAGTTGCCGGGTGCCCCGATTTCACCGCGCGGGCGCTGGAGTTGGCGGAGCGGGAGAACAAACTGGTCTTGGAATCGTCGCGCCGCCAGGCCGCCGATATGCAATCGATTCTGACCATGCTGAATGACACGCTGGTCGGTTTCTCGACGGGAAGCGAACGCAGCGTCGAACGCCTGCACCGCGTGCAGGAGTCGCTCACGCGGGCCGCGCAACTTGACGACATCGTATCCCTGAAGGCGACCGTAGGAGAGACGCTCCGGTTGATCCGCGACGAGACACGGCGGGAGCGCGAGGAATCCACCAAAGCGGTGGCGCAGTTGCAGGACAGGTTCGTGTGGGCCCGCGAGACGATTCTGCGACAAGCGCCGGGCTTACCCGGCCGGGAAGCCGCCCTTGAAGCGGTGGAGATGCTGCGTCAAGGCACGAACGCCATGGATCTCGCCGTAGTGGCGGCACGTCTGGAGCGCATCCAGGCGTTGAGTGGACGGTTCAGTCCGGCGGTTTCCGAGGAAGCCATCGTGGCGTTTGCTCACCATGAGGCTGCAGAGGCGTATCAGGGCCATGTATATCGGTGGGCTCCGGACACCGTTCTCTGGGTAGTGAAGATTCCTACCGACATCGAACGCCTGCGCGCATCCCTGGCGGACCGGCTCCGCGAACCTCACGAATATCATGGTGTAGCCAATGGGCGCAAAGTTCTTTTTCTACTGCCGATTCGCTGGATGTGCCTGACGATCACGGAACACGCAATAAACGGGCTGGCCGAACAGATCGACCGGCTGAGCGGTGGGTTGGTACGGGTGTGATCCACGAAATCGCAACGCGAGCCGAGACACCTCCCGCGGGGCCCTCCGCGAATCCTGACTTTCATCGGTTTTATCGCCGGTTGTGCGACAGCGTGGCCCGGCAACTTCCGCTGGAGCGGCTGCTTCCGGAACTAGCGCGCCTGCTGGAACTGTGTCTGCCGCAGAGCCACGGAGTGATTCACGTGCTTCGCGACGGCCGGTTCTTTGGATATACGAGTTCGGGCGCTTCGGACGGTTTGCTCGCCTCCCTGGATGGAACCTCGCCTGAACCGGGAGCGAATCAGGCGCCGTGGTGGCCCCATCGCGATCATGTCATCAGCCTGGCAACCACCCCGTCGTGGGGACCATGGGCGGCCGAAGTCATGCGCGCGGGATGGCAGTCCTGGTGGTGCGCCGGTCTGGTCACGGCCGCGGGCGAGGTGGTGGGTTCCGCGTCCCTTCTGACGCCGATGACGCATCCGGATCTCTCCGGTTGCATAACCGAACTGGCCGACGTGACCCACCTGGGAGCCACGGTCATCGAACAGGCCAACGTCTTCTCCGAGCTGACCTGGCATTTATGGCACGACTCGCTCACGGGCTTGTATAACCGGTCCTGGTTCGAGCGCCACGTGGACACGTCGTTTGCCTCTCTGCCGCCAGGTCTCACCGCGATATTCCTGTTCAGCATGGATTACTCACGGATCAACCGCGTGCTTGGCTACCGGGTAGGCGAGAAGCTGCTGGCGGAGGCAGCGGGGCGCCTGACGCGAAGCCTGCGAACGATGGACGCCACGGCACGAGCCGGCGACCACGAACTGGCTTGCATGGTCAATTCGCTTCCGAGCCGTGAGGAGGCGGTTGGCCTGGCGCGGCGTCTGCGCGACGTGCTGTCAGCGCCCTTCGAGGTTGAGGAGCACACGCTTTCGGTGAACCCGGTTGCATCGGTCTGCTATCTCACCGAGCATGGAACCGACGCAGCGACTCTGCTCACGCGGGCCCGTGTCGCCCTGTCGCATGCCGATTCCAGCGGCGGGGTCGCGGTCTTCTCCCGGAAGATGGAGGACGGCGGCGTGGATCGCCTCGAGATCGAACAGCGTCTGCATCACGCCCTGCCGGCAGGTCAGTTATTCCTGCAGTACCAGCCGCAGGTTCGGCTCACTGACTTCAGCCTCCAGGGGGTCGAGGCACTCCTTCGCTGGCGGCAACCGGATGTGGGCGTCGTGTCGCCCGCCGTTTTCATTCCGGTGGCGGAGGAGACCGGGCTGATTCTCGAGATCGGCCCCTGGGTGCTCGAAGAGGCCTGCAGGCAGGGCGTCCTCTGGCTGCGCGATTGCCGGCCGATTCGCATCGGAGTCAACGTCTCCGCAGCCCAGTTCGCATCACTCGGTTTTGCCGACTCTGTGGAAATCTGCCTCGAGCGAACGGGCCTGCCGCCGGAGCTGCTGGAACTCGAGGTCACCGAGAGTGTTGTCCTCACCGACTTCGATGTGACCACACGGCATTTGCAGCGGCTTCGAGAACGTGGCGTGCGGATAGCTCTCGACGACTTTGGGACCGGCCACTCCTCACTCGCGTATCTTCAGGAACTGCCTGTCGATCGCGTTAAGATCGACCGGGCATTCTTACGGAATGTCGATTCGCCCACACCACGCGGACTGCTCGCGAACATCATCGGCATGGCTCACGACCTCGGCCTGGAGGTAATCGGCGAGGGGGCAGAGACGGGTGAACAGGTGGCTGTTCTACGAGAACTGAATTGCAATGAAGTACAGGGCTTCGCGCTGGGCCGCCCGATGCTGCCTGCCGACCTGATTGCGTGGAGTAAAGCCCCACTGCCCCGGATCGTAGCGGAACGGTGCATTGGCGTGGCGTGAAACTTCCGCCGCAAAGTGCGGAGTGGCGTTGGCGTTGAGAAATCAGGCGTCGAAGGCTAAGGGCGGATGATTTGTCGCCAGCTTTATCGGCCGAACGCCGAGCGTCCCGCGAATCTGGCCTGAGTACCCAGCCCCTCTTCGATTCGAAGGAACTGATTGAACTTCGCGACGCGTTCGCTGCGGCACCCCGAACCGGTCTTGATGTGACCGGCGCCCGTCGCCACGGTCATGTCGGCAATGAAGGTGTCTTCCGTCTCGCCCGAACGATGCGACACGAAGCAGCGATAGTTGTTGTGACCGGCAAGGTCGATAGTGTCGAGAGTTTCGGTCACGGAGCCAATCTGGTTCAGCTTGATCAGCACCGCATTGCCGATGCCTTTGTCGATGCCCTCCTGAAGGATGCGCGGGTTCGTGCAGAAGATGTCATCGCCCACAAGCTCGATTCGCGATCCGAGCGCCGTGGTGAGATCCTTCCAACCTGCCCAATCGTTCTCTCCCATGCCGTCTTCCAGAAGCACGATCGGATACTGCTTCACCCACGATTCCCACATCGCAATCAGCTCATGGGACGTGATCGCCTTCTTTGTCGATTTGAACAGGATGTACTTGCCGTCGTCCCACATTTCACTGGCGGCGGGGTCCAGACAAATTGAGATGTCCACGCCGGGTTTGTAACCGGCTTTGACGATCGCTTCGAGAATCAACTCGACGGCTTCCTCGTTCGATTTCAAATCGGGCGCGAAACCGCCCTCATCCCCAACGGCAGTGCTGTAACCTTTGCCGTTCAGCACCTGCTTGAGGGCATGGAAGGTCTCCATTCCCTTGCGGATCGACTCGGCGAAACAGGGCGCGTTGTGCGGAGCGATCATGAATTCCTGAAAATCCACAGTGTTGTCGGCGTGTTTCCCGCCGTTGAGTACATTCATGCACGGAACCGGCAGAATGCAGGCATTCGAGCCGCCGAGATACCGATACAGCGGAAGACCATGAGCGGCGGCCGCGGCCCTGGCAGTGGCCATGGACACGGCGAGGATCGCGTTGGCGCCGAGTTTGGCCTTATTCGGCGTCCCATCCAGTGTAAGCATGGCGGCATCCACCCCCCGCTGATTGGACGCATCCAGACCCGTTACAGCCTTACGAATGGACTTGTTGATGTGCTCGACGGCCTTGCTGACGCCCTTGCCACCGTATCTCGATTTGTCGCCGTCGCGCAATTCCACCGCTTCTTTTTCTCCGGTGGACGCTCCGGATGGCACTGCGGCGCTGCCAACACTGCCGTTGGCTAGGACAACGTCCGCTTCCACGGTGGGGTTTCCCCTGGAATCGAAGATCTGCCGCCCAACTACCTTTACGATTTCGGTCATGAGTACGCTCCTTGAAGAATTAAGACCAGAATATGAGGCCACAAAAAGTAAAAGCCCCTACCAACCGGTAGGAGCTATCGTTCCCGGACCTCCGGGACGGTTAACGGTGAGACCCCATCACCACGAACACTGAAGCTTCACTATATGTGAAAGAGCGTCATCGCGGCAACCGGAGGTAGTTGGTCAGCCTCACGCCGTGGGGCAGGTCTTCAACCTGCATGCTTGTTTCAGCAGCATTCCGCGCGGTTATAAACCGCACGCAGGATACAATCCCGCCCCACATGGCAAACCAACCACTACCGCCGGAGGCGCGAGCAAGTTATCGTCGCCGGAAAAGCTTGTCGTGGATGTCAGGCCAGAATTCCTGGAGAATGTTGTTCGCACCATCGTTCAGAAACTGGCTTGTCCATCTATCGAGAGTCTCGCCGGCGCCCCGCTCCTGACGCGGATAATAACGACTGGACACCACCGCTGCCAGGCCGCTGCCCACAATCTCCGAGGAATTGAACGTGTCGACGCCCGCGTCATTCCTGGTTATCCATAACCGGCTCATGGCGTAGCGTGTGCGATGGAAGAACCCTCCGCGGTCGAGGGTGTAATAACGTGGGTCCTCGTGCGTGACTACCGGAAAGATAGTTCCAACCAGATAGTTCTCGATTCCTGCATCGGCAAAGCTGTGCCAGTAGTAGCGCCCATAGGCTGCCGCTCCTTCATGAAACTCCGGGTACGATTTTCTCGCCTGCTGAATGGCCGCCTGTATTCCGACAGAGATGAACGACGAATAATCGAAAGTGCCCTCGGTCGCAAGCCAGAACTTATCCTGAGGCGACAACGGAGGAGGATGAGTGTTTGCGCTCACGGCCTGAAAGTTTGGCATTATCCCGAGAATCCTCTTCGTTTGCCGGCCCTGCGAGCCGTCAGGAGATTGTGTGGGGCCAGGAGACGCCGGAGAAGATTCCGGGATCTGAGAATCGGGCTTGGCCTCTGGCGACTGTGGCGCGGGCACCGGCGTGCCTGCCGATTGCTGGCCCTGAGAGGCTGTGGGAGTTCCGGACGCAGCTATCGGCGATTGCGCAGCCAGGTTGAAGATCAGGAGGACGAAGAGTAGAACCGCGGAGTAGCTCATGCGGGCGGGCGAAAGGCCAAGCCTTGATAACGAAAAGTGGCCGACCACTTCCCTTCGGGACACACCGGCTCGATTCGCCGCGCTACGCAGCGGGTCGCGATTACCACGGAGACAGATCCCTCCTGTTGTCAATGCGAATACCAGTTCAAACTTGCAGGCCGCTAGAACCGATCTGTTGAGACGGTCGCCGAGTCCCCATTTGTTACGCCGAATGCAGAAGCTACCGCGCAGATCTGCCCGAGGATGGCGAAAGCTTACAAAGGCTTACATTGAATTACGGAGTTCAGAGTGGCACGCGCGAAAATGTGCCGGGCCGGAGGCGGTCAACTTTGAGCGGCGGCTGGTTTCGATACTCTCCGCGGTGATCAGCGACGACGGGATCGTGAGTTTTCAGCCGCCGGAGGCGCCCAGTATAATCGAGGCGTAAGGTGTTGGAGTTCACCTCTAACCGCCCTGACCGGTTACGCAATGCCGTTCGCTGCCGGGTCAGGGCAGATGACTCCTGGGAGGCGCACCTTGTCAGGAGATCGCGATTTCGATTCCACTCGCAATTCATCGGGTCTGAACGAGTCCCATATCCGCCGCCTGCTCGCTAATCTTCGGTACGCCGACAAGCTGCTTTCCGAAATCGAAGGCGTGCTGACGGCCTCATCATCGGGGTCTCCGTTCCCGAAGTACACCGCGAATTTCACGCCCGCCCAGGCCCGCATGGTCCGCGATTACTCGATCCGCTTTCGCACCCAGATGCGGAGGATTCTTGACGGTCTGGACATCGCAATACCGGGTGCGCAGTTTGGAGCGATTCATTCGATTCGCATCAATCTTGCGTTCATCCGTGTGGCACTCCAGGAATCGAGCCCGAAGGACCTCAGCGGGTATGGCCCCCTCCCTGAAAACCTGATCCCCGAGCTCAACGGCTTCTCCGAGGAGCTGCAGGGGCTGCTGAATCAGCTCGACGCGTATCTCGCGCAGGGGCCCGGACATGACCTTGCCGCGCGTATCGAGTCGCTGACTCGCGCTGGAGCGAGGACCGGGTTACTGACCGAACTGGAACGAATCATCAGCGACCACGGTCTTGTGGAGTTCCGCCCCGCGTTGTCGACGATTGTCGACCGTCTCTCGAGCGATCAATTTGAGATCGCCGTGTTTGGGCAAGTGAGCTCCGGCAAGTCTTCCCTGTTAAATCGCATCATTGGCGCGGCCGCACTGCCCGTCGGGATCAACCCAATCACGGCGATTCCCACGCGGATCGTTTACGGACCCGCGCCTCGCCTCATCGCATCTTTCGCCGACCGGCAGCTGAGAATCCTCGATGCGGATCAAATCGCCGAGTACGCCACGGAGCAACGGAATCCGGCAAACCAGAAAGGGGTGATCCGCCTCACGCTGGAGTATCCATCGGCGCGGTTGCGCGACGGCATCGTGTTCGTGGACACTCCGGGACTCGGTTCGCTCGCCACCGCCGGGGCCGAAGAGACCAGATCCTACCTGCCGCGCTGCGATATGGCCGTCGTTCTGATCAACGCCGCTTCGCCGCTGGGAGAGGCCGACGTTCAACTCCTCGGCACAATTCAGGCGGCGGCTATACCCACTCGCGTCCTGCTGAGCAAGGTGGACCTGTTGGGGCCGGATGAAGAGCGTGAGGTGGCCACCTACCTATCGGAGCAGTTGCGGCGTCAGCTTGGCGTCGATACGCCCGTTCACCCGGTGAGCATCGTCGATCGATACGCGCATCTGCTGGATTCGTGGTTTCAGGTTGAGATCGCGCCGCTGTACGAGAAGCACCAGCAGCTTCGTCAGGAGTCGATTCAACGCAAGACAGGTCTGCTGAGGGAGGCGGTTGAGCAGTCGCTTCGGGTTGCGATTCAACGGGAAGAGCATCATGCCGCGCCGGCCAATGCCGAAGCCCTGAGAGAGGCCGAAAAGCAGCTCCGGTCTGCCGCGGGTCTGTTCACGGAGACAGAGACGCGCTGCGTGGCGATGTCCGATGAGGTTAGGGACCTGCGACCTGTTGCCATTGAATGGGCCGCCTCACGCCTCGTCGAATCCTGGGATCGCAGCGAAACCGGAAGCAGTGAGGTAATCGTCCGGCAAGCCATAAGCGAGGTGGCCACCGAATTCGCATCGCGAATCGTGCGTGCCTTGCAGGAGCTCTCAGGACAGGCGGCAGACGCACTGCAACGGACCTCAGCGACTCTCGGAGGCGACGATGCTGCAAGCCGGGATGAGTTGGCGGCACCTGTCCGGGAGACGCCTCAAATCGATCTGGGCGACCTTGCCCTGGAGGTGAACCGGCCCTTCTGGCGGTTCCTGGGAAGGCGGATCACACGGGCCACCGTGAAAGGCCGTCTGGGCGCTTCGGCGGGCGACAGGCTGGATGCCGCGTTTGCGTCGTTCAGCCGGCTGTTGCTGGCGTGGGTGAGAACCGTATTATCCCGGATGCGTCCCGCCTTCGACGTACACGCGGAAGCATGGCGTGCTCAGATCGAGCGTCAGATCGGCGCCGATTCCTCTTCCGGTAGCCGCCGGGAGCAGATGGTGGAGGATCTCCGCCGCATCGCCTCACTTGACGACGAGAACGCTGCAGGGAGCCATGCGGGCCAGGTTCTGGGACGTGCCGCCCCAGATGTGCTCGTAGATTCGTGAGTGGCCGGTGAAGCCGACTACGAGCAGGTCAAAGCTCTTCTCTCGTGCGTACTCGACGATAGCCTTGACCTCATGGCCGGCGACTATCGCGTGCTGAAGTTCAATTCCGCGGAAGGCGGCTCTTGTCCGCGCCTGCGCTCCCACCCGCTGAAAATACGATTCCTCAACCTCTCGGTCCTCGAACTCGCCGATGGTTTCGGCGTACTTCGGCAGGTCTTCCTCAACGCTGATCATCGACAAATCGGCGTGAAGGGTGGCTGCTAGTTCGATGGCGGCGTCCAGCGCTCTTACAGCGCCATCGGAGCCGTCATGCGCGATCAGGATTCGGCGGAACATGTGCGGTTCCTGTGGCCTCCCGTTGAACGCGAATCATGTCGGCGTCCGACATCGCCATCACTCCTGTGGTCATCATCTGCTCGAACACCGGAATGCAGGTTCGAAGCTTCTCTTCGCTGTCCACGATGATCACGATTATGGGCTGATCGCTGGCGGTGACGTGGTGGCGGTGCATTTCACCGGTTTCTCCATATCCTTCCAGCCCCCGGATTACGGTAGCGCCGGCCACGTTCATGTCATGACATTTGTGGACGATGGCCTCATACAGAGGCTTCCCCTGATACCGGTCGCGCTCGGAGAAATGGAGACGGAGAATCTTAGACGGCGTTGGTGCCCGCATGGATTTCCTCTTCTGTTCGAATCGCCAAACTCACCTATTCCTCCTCACTGAATTGAGCGGCGTTAGACACCGCCGTCTCAGAGCCAGGGACGCCCATTCCGTGCGCCGCACGCCTGCCGACGGCTCCTGGCAGCAGATGACGCGGCATAAAGAACGCATTCGCAATGGCGGTGGGGATGACGGCACTCCCAATCACCGTCGCCACAAGATAAGAGTACTGCGCCTGCGTGATGATGTGATGGTTCAATCCGAATAGCGCGGAAATGGTTCCGAAGGTCAGGCCCGTGGACATCATGAGCGAATAGTACATGCCATCATGACCAAGATAATTGAAGGCTCGCACGGTCGGGACAAGACCCACCATCTTGGAGATCATCTTGGCAAAGAAAAGCACCACGAAAATCATTGGCGCCGCGAGAAGAGCGGGGACCGACACGAAAGAACCGGCGCGGATGAAATAGAAGGGAGTCAGCAGGCCGAACGTTACGGTGCGCAGACGGCGAATCAGTTCGTGATCTTTTCCCACCGTTCCCGCCAGCACCATCCCGATGATGTACGCGGGCAGAACCGCCTCGCTTCCCGACCAGACCGCCAGCCCGCCCATCCCGAATAGGAGAAACAGCAGGTACTTAGCTTCCAGCTCTGAAACACGTCCTCCATATCGCTCGAAGAACCAGCGCGTAACAAATGGCAGCGCGATAAAGACGGCAATGCTGACAACCACGAAAGTCAGCGTCCGCAGTGTGAACGGCGAGAAGATCAGTCCAAGAGCGATTACGGTACCGAGGTCGTTCACGAAGCATGCTGCAAGGATGGCCTTGCCAAACTCAGTGCGGTTGAATCCCAACTCCAGCATCACCGCGTACACCACTGCGACTGAGGTTGTGGACAGTGCAACACCGCACAGCCAGCTCGATGTCCAGGACCAGCTCAGCACGAAATGCGCGATGAGGGCAGCGCCAATGAAGGGACAGAAGAACCCGACGAGTCCGACTACGAGAGACTCTTTCCACTTCGTTCGGAAAATCTGTGGGTCCAGTTCGGCGCCGGCAAGAAACGTGAGGACGATCGCACCGGTGCCCGCCAGAAATGCAATCCAGGGAGCCTTTGCTCCGAGGGCCTCCGTGCCCACCAATGCACCAATGAGCACTTGTGCGACGGTGCCAACGACGATCTCCGAAAGCGCGGTGGAGATGCGCAACAGGTTTGCGAGCAGCACGGCAACCAATGCCAGAAAAAGCCACGTGGCTGCCAGAAACCAGACCTGTTCCATTACTTTTCCCTGTTCGTCATTGTCCCGCCGGGTGATCGAGAGACCGCTCCCCGCTCTCGACGCGAGCCAGATCCGCAGCCAGTGCTGGTGCATCGGATTGAGCTCTTGACAGCAGGTTCTCGATGGTACCCATAAGGTCGTCCAGCCGTGCCGCCGCCTGTTTCTCAACTCCCAAAAGTGCGGTGTTGATACTCTCCTCCCACTGCGATGTGACGCGAGAGAGGTTCTTGAAGACCTCGAACGGCAGTCTGCGGACAAGGAGGTGCCGCCGCACCATGCCCTTCACCATCCACATCGGGATGAGCCAGCTCAAGAGTTCCCAGCTCCGGTCAAACACTTTTCCGATCCTGATATCGGGCGAGCGCGGTGGCTCAGTTTCAATCTCAATCTCGGTGCTGCGGAGCGGCACACCAAAGGCTTCTGTGGTGCGCTCAGAAAGGCGTGCGCGGAAATCCTGGAGGGATCGCGCGAGTTGCTTCCTGATTTTCTCGACGTACTCGGAAAACTCGCGGCGGTTGGCGGCCGATAGCGCCCCAATGGTTCGGCTCAGCGCCCGTGCGAGCCAGCGCTCGAAGCACTCGATGATGCTGCTGAGGCTTCGGGTCCAGGCGGAGTACTCGGTTTCCAGAGATGCAGCGAGCTCCTTTTCGATGCGATCCTGTTCGGGGTCGAATCGCTTCGCCACCATATCGCGAGTCCCGCCCGAAGCGTGCCGCGTCACAAGGAGAAGTTGTGTTTTGAACTCCCCGAGCGCGGCCCTCTCGCCGATCACCATCCCTCTCAAGGCGTCCCGATCGGTATCGAGCGCCTGAGCCGATTTCAGGGCGAGGGCCAGGTAATCTCTGCATTCGCGAAGCAGCGCCGAGGTCTTGTGTCTCAGCACCGCGCTGCGTTGCTCGCTGAATCTGCCGAGCACGTCGGTGACGATCATGTCCTCGATGGCCTCTTGCGTGTACTCATATTCGGGCCGAACCGAGTATGGATACACCGGGGGCGGCGGGTCGAAGTTCCGCCGCAACTGGTATGAGACGAACGAGCGGACTTCGTCCTGCTCCGCCGCTGTCAGCACGTCGAGTTTTGTCAGCAACACGGTTACGCGCGGCGTGAAATCGAACAGCCTTTTGATGAGAGCGATGTCCTGTTGCGACAACGGCGGATCTACACCGATGGTCACCAGCGCCAGACCGACGTTCGGCAGCCAGCTCAGCGACGCGTCGGTATTGTGGGCGAAGACACTGTCGAGTCCGGGCGTGTCGACAAATCGAATGCCGCGGTACTGGATCAGCGACGGCAGATCCACCATCACCATCGCCACCTGTTTTGTATTCTCCGGATTCTCGGACTCGGCGATGAAAGATCGAATCTGTTCAACCGTGATTTCCGCTTCGCGTCCGTCGAGATAGCGAACAACCGCCCGTTCGATCGCACCATAGCCTACCTCGGTGATGACTGAGGTCACCGGGATGACGCCAGTTGGAACCAGATCCCGGCCAATCAGGTTGTTCAGGAATGTGCTCTTGCCCGCCTTAAAGCGCCCAACGATAGCAATTCGGAGCACCTGTTCGCTCGACAGCGTGCGGCACGTGCGCAGAAGCGGCAGGATCGAGGTCATCCGGTATTTCGCGGCGAGCTCATCGATGAGGTCAAGAATCGCGGTGGTCGGGCTGGTCACCGGTGACGCTCCCGGACTGCTTCCCGCAGCGGAGATATCGCACGAAAGAACGGCTCCCATAAAATGGCGGCCTCCATCATCACGTTGTGCCGGGATCACCGCAGGAGGGAAGGAACTCCTGGAGTGTCCCCAGGAGTCATTGGCCGACGAATCGGCATTGAGCGAACTCCACCGCTGTTTTCAGCATAACCGCAAACCTTCCGGCGGGCAACGATGGGCTTGACGCGCACAATGGAAGTGACATAATTGCTCCAGACCGCACCGTTTGCGCGTCCGGGAGTCGGAATGCCGGCATTTCAGCCAGCCACGTTGCTGCGCTTGCATGTGTGCGAGCGCGACCAGTACAAAGGCCGGGCACTTCACAAGTGCATCCTGGAGAAGTGCATCGAATTCCACATGACGCGAGTCTCCGCGGTACGTGGGTTTGAGGGCTATGGCGGGTCATCGGAGATCCACCGCTCCCATCCGATCTATCACAACCTCCCCGTCGCCATCACGATCATCGATGTTCCCGACAAGATCAGTCAGCTCCTAGCTACGGTCGAGGAGATGATGGAGACCGGTGTGATCGCAACGTCACCGGTGGAAATGCTTGTGGTCAATCGGCGCGCCTATGTGCACGCCGCGTCGTGATTGAGCCCGTTCATTTGTGGCCGCCCTCCACAAGACGGCCTGTTCTCAGAACTCCGGTCAGCTCGCGTTTGACGTTTTGCGGGATGGGTAGTTTCTCAATTTTTCGAGCGGTTGTCTCGCAGTCGTAGCGGTACGAGTGCAATTCGAGCCGGCCATCCCACACGGCATAACTGGCAAGGGGCCTTCCGGTTTTGGGTTGTCCGATGCTGCCGGGATTCGCCACAATTCGTTCACCGAACGAGCGAATGAACGGGATGTGCGTGTGGCCGGTCAGCAGAACGTCGGCCGCGGCCATTTCGGACTCCTTCTCCCATTGCGGCGATTCCGCGGTGACGTATCCAAACAAGGGTTGCGATGGTGCAGCATGAGACAGAACGAACGAAACGTCCCCCATCTTCAGCGCACTGCACAGCGGGAGTGAGCCGAGGTATTCACGCTGATCGCGGCGCAGGTTGGCGCGCGTGTACGCAAGCATCACGCGGGACATTTCACGAAATGGAGCCGAGCAGCGAGGGTCTTCGCCGGTAGCCGCAGCGTGATCGTGATTGCCCCGGATAACGAGGGCCGCGTGCTCCCGGATCCAATCGACAACGGCAACGGGATCGGGACCGTAGTTCACAAGGTCGCCCAGGACCCACAATTGATCGCCCGTCGTTGGCAGCGCTTCGAGCGCTTCCATGTTGGCGTGAACATCCGAGACAATCACAACTCTCATCGCGCGCCGACCGGGTCCTTCCCGGTGCCAGTATACCGGCCCGTTGACGCAGGAACGCTGACATTGAATAATCGGAGCAGGCGTTGGAGTTCGCCGTTAACCGCCCCTGCCGGCCTCCGAGCGGGCAGGAGGAAGATGACTCCTGAGGAGAATCTTCGATGGCGGTCTTCGCAAGTACGCGGGCGCAACGCAGGCCCGGTAATCTGCCGGGGCCAGTCGGCTCCCACGACTATATCGTTCCGTTCGCCATCGGCAACCTCGAAGCGGTGCCCCGAGACTTTCCTCGGTCGGATCTGCCGGGATTCTATTGCGGCGTTTTTCTGCCAGGACATAACGCCGGTTTGTTCGGACGATCCTCCGGTCCGCCGCGCGTTCTGTTGCTGACACACTCCACGCTCGTCGTCCTCACTCACCCGAGTACGGGAGTTCCGCCCATCGAGATCAGGCTATCGGATATCAGCTCACTGGAGACCGGCAACATGCTCCTGCGCGGCTGGATGAACATCGGCGCGGGCACAATAACGAAGCGAATCGAATACAATACCCGCTGCTATTCACCGATCAGCGATTTCCTGTGCGAATTGCGGCGCGCCGTGTTTCCGCGCGTGAACGGCGGTGACATCCAGTGGGCTCATTTCGGCGACGAGTTCGACGATGTCAAGTTCAGCCGGGCTGGCGATTCCGAACTCGATGCGGAAGAGATCGTTGGGCCTTCGTTCCTGAGCCTTCCGAGATGCCACGTGAGACGCGTTTGGATGATGCGTGGCAAAATCTGGCAGCCTGGCGACCTTTTCATCCTCACCGACAGACGCTTCATCTGGATAACCGACCGTTACAAGGGTCTGCGCGAACCATATGGCCGGGTCACTCGATCAGTGCATATTTCCGATATCCGAAGCGTCTGCGTTCGGCCATCCGATGGCGAAGCGACCCTCAACATCCGGTTGCGCGATTGCGAATGGTCGACTGCGGTGAATATCGAACTCGACGCAGCGGCCAGGGGTTTTACTGAGGTGGTGACGCGGGCGATCAACCCAAAGTCCTCATGAGGCAGTCGATACGCACCAGCTCGAACTTGATCCTGCTGGTCGCGGTCAGGTATTCCGGCCGTGCGGCCAAACGGCACATCTCGACGATCTCGCCCCCGATCCCGGCTGCGGCCTCGAGAACCCGTCCTCGAAACTCATCCAGATTCGACGCGTGGACGCCGTACGCGTGCACAGCTTGCTCGAAGAGCTCGGCCGACGCTGCGTCATTCAGCGGCTTTAGTTGAAGCGTCTTTCGCGGGTCCCAGAAGAGACGCCCGAGCGCACCCAGTCCGAACAGATCGGGTGCCGAGGCGACAATCGACATGCCACGCACGAAATAGATTCGCCTGAGGAAGCGCAGAACGGGGAAGCTGGCGCAATCGATGCCATCGAGAATGATTCGCGCCGGCTGTTTTTCCAGAGCGCTCCATAAGACTCCCCGAAGATGCACGCTGGTCGGTTTGGTGCGGCTGTCCACACTGCGCAGCGTACCGTCGTAGCCAGCGTCGATGAGCGCCCGGGCTAATGCCTCCAGAAGCAGGTGCAGATTCGCGGCATACTGCACCCATGCCGTTCCGGGTACTGCCTGGGAGCACTCCCGAAGAAGATGGGTCTTGCCACTGCCGCGTGGCCCGAGCAAAAGCAGCGATTCACCGTTTCGAAGAGCGGTCTCGATCCGGTTCTGCTCAGGTTCGAGGCCGACAAGCGGAGGACCGGCCGAAACAGGTCCGCCGCCGCGGCTCGGAAAGCCTGATCCGCCGCTTCGGCGTGCGAGAATGATCGCGAAACTGCGCGCGCGCATCTGATCGGACTCCACTCGATCCTCCTGCCAAGGCGAATCTCGTAGGAGTCATCTTCTCCAGTGGATCAAGCTGCCGGGGCGTTTGACGGTGGACTCCAACACCTCGAACTCATTATTGGCTCTGATAGCGGCGAGGTCAACCGCTGCGACCCGAAGATCTGAGGGAGACGACGTGGAAAGCGTTCGGGAGTTTGCCGGGCGAAATTCGGCCTGACTTGCCGATGTGGTATTCAGTAAGTGAAAGGAGTGTTCCACGTATGAACACTAAGAACAAGCAAGACCAGAAAAAGCAAAGACCAAGGACCCGGCAGGAGCATGGGCTGAAGAAGCGGGTTCAAAATCGCAACATCTATCAGGAACACGAGCACGCGGAGGCCCGGCTAACCCGCTAAATTTCATCCGCTCGAATTATCCTGGCGGTAAGAGCTCGCTCCTGCGCCACGCGGGAGCGAGCTTTATGGTTTGCCCTTCTGGTTGCGTCCGGCTTCATGGCGCCACGTCCGTCAGGCGCACAGCCTGGAACACCGGCTCCTACTTGAGATAGATTTCTTCCAGCAACTCCGAACTGATGATTTCCCGAATCTCTGCGCGTTTTTCGCCAAGCTGGTGCGCGGCCTGCTTTCCTCCCATGATCTTGTCCCGAACCGCCTCGCCCTTGGCGTCCAGACCGTCCAGTGCGGCATGGTTTTTGTACTCGATGGCCAGGCAGAGGTCCCAGTCTTCCGGATCGTGCTTCGTCTCCTTGAAGAAGACTTTATAGTCCAGGATCAACCCCTCGCGCTTCTCTTCCTCAATCAGCGGTTTGGTGGACTCGCGGAGGCTGGTGAGATAGGCGTCCATCTGGTTCGGTTTCACCCGAATCAATTCGATACGCCAGAGTGGGCCTTCGGTGTAGTGCTCCTGCGCGAGGACGACGGGCGCAAGCAGCAACAGGAACGCGGCAGCACGGCAACACGTTTTCATTGGAATCTCCTTTATGTCCCAACAGGGTTCTGGCATTGTACACCCGTTCCATCGGCCCGCGTCTTATTGGTTCGCGGGAATGGAGGTAAACGCGGTCCCATCGAACCGCAGGCCCAGCACAGCGACGTTGCCGGAAGTCGCATCAAATTCCGCGCGGCCGCTCAGTCCTACCATGCCCGCTAAACCTGGCAGCGTGCGCAGCGCCGCCTCCGTCTTCTGGTGTGCAGGCAGATTCAGCGCAGACGTTCCCACCATGTTTCCGTTGCTGTCCCAAAGTGTGATGGAAATCGACGCCGCAACGGAGCCCGCGTTCACGATCGCAATGGCGGTGACGTGCGTCGTTTCATCCCAGGCAAACCCGGCCCAACTCGCGTTCGCCTTCGCGAATGGCACAACCGCCTCCTGATCGGGTTTGCCAGTAACGCTCTGCCGGAAAACGCCGTACCCGGAAACACCCGGGGGCATGATGAACGCCGCGTATCCCTCGCTGAGCGATCCGGTGTTGGGCATCTCGATGAGCGTTGTCCCCTTGGCCGGTATGGCGACCTGAGTGGAAGTTCCTCCAAAAGAGGGGACCATCAGAGGCGTGCCGCTGTCGGCGGTGAAAGAAACCGGAAACGATACCGCGGCGTTCGTTGTGTTGGTGAAGTACATCGCCGTGTACCATCCACCACCGAACGCGACCTGGGGAAGCAGCAGCGAGAACAATTGAGGCTGCCACGTTCCCGACACGATTGAACCGTCGGACGTAGTAGACACCACGAGGACGTCTCCGCTCCCGGTGATTGCAAGCGAAAAATCGCCTGTATACCCACCTCCGCTGAGGGTCGCCGTCCCGGTGCAATCGCTCGACACGGAATATGTGCCGCCGCCGCTGGCGTTGAGAGTGGGATTGCGAGCGACCTGAAACATGAGGCCGCCCTGGCCATCGAACACCACCTGACCGGTTATATTCACGGCAGCGGCTGTAGACAGATAACCCGAGCCCAGAAAGCTGTAGCTTCCGATCAACGATCCGTTTCCGCAGGCGCTGGTGCCAGCGGCCGCGGACTCGTATGAATGGCCGGTGAGCACGTATTCGGCCTCGGGAGTAGCGCTGACCGTCTGCGCGCCTCCCTCCGCCAGCCAAAATGTCTCAACGGCAGTGTACGCCGGGAAACCCTGTGGCGTGATATTCAATGTCTGAGTCCCACTGCAACTCGGCGCCACTGTGTAGGTTCCCTTTATGCCGTACGGCACGATCGTGCCGCCGGCGTTTGCGGTGCCGGTGCCCGTGTAGTTGCCCGCGCCGTCGCTGGTCAGCTTGCCCAGCTCAGCCCAGGCGATGATTCTCGTGCCCGCCGCATCGGGCGCTGTGCCGAAGAGCTGGAAGAAGTGGGTTCCGTCCAGGCTCGCCACGGAGCAGTTCTGCGCCGGCGCCAGGCACGCGAGACCAACAAATAGCAGCAATCCGCACATTGTCCTCGCAGTGTCTCTGAGTCCGCGTGGTGTATTCATCGATTCTCCTTACAGATTCGTCGCCTGAGGCTGTTGCTTAAAGCACTGCCTCAACTCACTGTAATACGGCGCAATCCAGCCAGGGCGCGCCGTCGCTGGCGATGCCACCATGCAGAGGGTGTTCGTCATTCCGAGCACGTTGTGGACGCGATAGAGAGCCCGGAAAGAAGTGTCTTAGAGCGCCGGACGGCAGCAGTCGGATCGCGAGATACAATGACAGCACATGGGGAATCTGGTCACGGAGCTGCTGGCGCAGTTGCCGCCGCTCACGATCAACGCGGTGGCCGATATCCTCGCGGTTGCATTTCTCATTTATCAATTCATTTTGATTGTTCGCGGAAGACGCAGCGCGCCGGTCCTGACCGGCATCGCGATTCTCGTGCTGATTTACCTTGCCGCCGTGGCGCTGCATCTTGAGTTGCTGCGCGCGATACTGGCCGCGCTGGCGCCATACACGATTTTCGCGCTCATCGTCATGTTTCAATCCGAGTTGCGCCGTCTGCTGGCGCGGCTGGGACGGCGCCGTGCGTTCGGCGCAAGCCCGCTGGAGCGCCGCGAACTCGCCGACGAAGTTCTTCTGGCTGTTTCCCAGCTATCGCAACAACAGATGGGCGCTCTTATTGTCGTGGAGCGCAACATCGGCCTGCGCACGTTCGTGGAAAGCGGAGTCGCCCTTGACGCCCTGCTTTCGCGGGATCTCCTCATCTGCATCTTCCACAAGGGCGGATTGTTGCACGACGGCGCAGTGATCGTGCAAGGGGACCGCATTGCCGCTGCGGCGTGCTTCCTGCCTCTCACCACCAAGCCCGCACTTTCAGCGGAGCTGGGCACCCGGCATCGCGCGGCCATTGGCGTCACCGAAGAGGCGGACTGCCTGTCCATCGTGGTGTCGGAAGAAACGGGTCGAATTTCACTCGCCGCGCTGGGGGAGATTGAGCTGGACGTCACGCTCGATCGCGTCCGTGAGGTGCTCACCAGCCGAAATCCCAGCCGCGATCTGCGCCCCGCCGATGGCGCCTCGCAACCCGCTCACCGCACTAGCGTGGAGTACCCGTGAGACTGCCGATCCGGCAAAATTGCGAGCCGAGGCAGCCATGAGACGCTTCCTCACCCGGAATCTGCACTGGAAGCTGCTTTCGCTCCTGCTGGCCTTCGCGCTGTGGATCACCATGGGGCATGTGACCGAAACCGCCACCTCCGTGGCCGCGCGCGTGCAGTACAAGAATCTGGCTGACAATCTCGACATTAGTTCCGGGCTTCCCGGCGAGGTAAGTCTGGAACTGCGCGGCCCGTCGCGCCGTCTCGATCAGGAGAATCTGGCATCGGTGATCGTGGTTCTGGATTTCGCTCACGTTCAGGGACCCGGCGAGCGCACCTTCAATATCACCTCAAATAACGTCAGCCTGCCTCTTGGCGTTGCGTTTTCGCGCGCTATTCCGGCGCAGGTTCGACTCCGCTTCGATCATGTGCTGAGCAGAGAAGTGCCGGTGGAACCGCGCTACAGCGGCGCGCCGCCCGCGGGATATGAGCTGCTTCGCGCCGAGCTCGATCCGGCTAAACTTCTCGTTCGCGGGCCGGAGAGCCACGTGACCGCGGTCGTGAGTCTGCAAACCGATCCTATCGATCTTGACGGCATCGTGGGAGAACGCGGCGGCCTGGTGCATGTATGGACCGGCGATCCGGAGGTGCAGCCGGCCGCAAAGAGCACCGTGGCGTATAAAGTTATCGTGCAGAAGACTAATTACAAGGACTTACATAATTAATGGCGCGCCAGTTTTTTGGGACGGATGGAATTCGCGGAGTTGCCCGCGAAGCGCCTCTCGATGCAAACACGATTTATGCGGTGGGCGTCGCGCTGGGCGAGTGGGTAGCGGCATCCGGGCGTGAGTCGAATGTCGTGATTGGCATGGACACTCGAGAGTCCGGCCCGTGGATCGCGTCTTTGATCGCCGCGGGGCTCTCACGAAGCAGCGTCAGGATCGACTTTGCCGGCGTAACCACGACCCCGGGCGTAGCTTATCTGGCGAAGACCGGACCGTTTGCCGCGGGCGTCATGATCTCGGCCTCGCACAACCCATTTCAGGACAACGGCATCAAAGTCATCGATCATTCCGGGTATAAGTTGCCGGATGAAATAGAAGAGCAGATCGAAGCCGGTATTTTTCGCGCGCTGGACCGAGGTGTGGCGCCGGAGCCAGTGGCACTCGTAGCGGATCGGGAACTGGACCGCGCATATGCCACGCACCTTGCCGCGGCGGTGCCTGGTGGTCTGCCCGGGTTCGACATTGTCATCGACTGCGCGAATGGCGGCGCGTCTTCCCTTGCACCTTCTCTGTTTGAGCGGCTCGGCGCGAAAGTGCATGCCATAGGCATATGGCCGGACGGACGAAACATCAATCTCAATTGCGGGTCCCTTCATTTGGAGAGGCTTCGCGACACTGTGCTCGCACGCGGCGCTCAACTCGGGGTTGCATTCGACGGAGACGCCGACCGCGCTTTGTTCGTGTCCCACTCGGGTAAGCTCATTGATGGCGACGCGGTCCTGCTGATCACTGGCCGTGATCTTCATCGGTCAGGACGTCTCGCCAGCCGCAACGGGAATCCCGCGGTGATCGCGACCGTAATGTCGAATCTGGGCCTTGCAAAGGCGCTGGCAGACGATGGTATCGAACTCGTGCGAACCCCCGTTGGCGATAAGTATGTGCTCGCTGAAATGCTGGATCGGGGAGCGATTCTGGGCGGCGAACAATCCGGCCACGTCATATTTCTCGATCACGCCACTACCGGCGATGGCCTTCTCACGGCATTACGTGTCATGGATGTGATGCGGCGAACCGGGAAAGATCTCGATCAACTCACCGAAGAACTCCACGTCTATCCGCAACTACTGGTCAATATCCGCGTGAAGCACAAAAAGCCGCTCGAACAGCTTGCCGGCGTACAGGCGGCGATTGCCCAGGTGGAGCGCGACTTCGCGGGCGCGGGACGCGTCAACGTGCGTTTTTCCGGCACCGAGCCGCTGGCCCGCGTGATGGTGGAAGGGCCTGATTCGGAGACAGTGAAGGCAGCGGCAGAACGCATCGCCGGAGAAATTCGGCGGGAGCTCGGCGGGGAATAGACACCGAATAAAAGACAAGCCCCGGCTACTTCGACTTGTCCTCGACAAGCGGCAGCGAGAACCAGAACTTCGAGCCCGCGCCGTCCGCGGACTCCGCCCACATCCGCCCACCGTGTCCCTCGATAATCCGCTTTGAGATTGCCAGCCCGATTCCGGTTCCCGGGTACGCGCTGCTCGGATGTAATCGCTGGAAGATCTCGAATATTTTGTCCGCATACTCGCCGTCGAAACCAATGCCGTTGTCTTCCACCACGAAGCGCCATTCGCTATCGTGCCGTGCGGCGGCCACACGCACCCGCGGCGGCCGGTCAGGCTGGCGGAACTTGAGGGCGTTGCTGAGCAGGTTCTGCATCACCAGCACCAGCCCGGCTTCATCGCCCGGCACGACGGGAAGCGGCTCATGCACAATCTCCGCATGGGTCTCCTCCCGGAGCAACTGGAGGTTTTCAAGGGCCGCCTGCAGCACTTTTTCGAAATCGGCGGGCGCAATACGCGACGCGTGAATACCCGCGCGAGCATAGGAAAGCAGGTCGTCGATGAGCAGCCGCATACGGCGCGCGCCATCGACGGCGAACCGGATATAGTCGTCCGCGGCGCTGTCCAGTTTGCCTTCATAGCGCCGCGCCAGCAGATCCACGTAGGTGCTCACCATGCGCAGAGGCTCCTGCAGGTCGTGGCTGGCGACATAGGCATAGCGCTCCAGATCGTCGTTGGAGCGAAGCAACCTTGAGTTGATGATGGCAAGTTCGGCGGTGCGGTCAGCGACTCGCTTTTCCAGCTCGGAATTGAGCTGGTCGGCTTCCTGCTCGGCGCACATGCGCTCCTTCGCATAAATCGTAATGAGGTGCCAGGCCCAGAACAGCAGCGCCATGGAAACCACGATGCCGGCTCCAAAATAAAACGCGGAGCGCAATTCCGCGGTCTGCGCTCCCTCGCGAAGCTGTTCGAGCTGCTGCGCCTGCTCCGCGTTTATCGAAAGCGCAACTCGGCGAATGGTCTCCATGGCGCGCTGGCCGGTGCCGGCGCGGACCAGCGCCATGGCGGCGACCTCGCCCTGAGTGCGCCGGAGCTCGACGGTGTTGCGCAGCTCGTCCATCTTCAGGTGCACGGCGGCGGTCAACTCCTCGAGCCTTGCTCGCTGATCGGGACTGGTCCCGCCAATCAGCGCTCCCAGGTGCGCAAGCGAGTGCTCCGACTGTGGCGCGGCGGTTCGAAACGGCTCCAGATACGAGTCGTCTCCAGTGAGCAGATAGCCGCGCTGGCCTGTCTCGGCACTCGTAATCGCGAGAACCAAATCGTCCATTTCACGCAGAATCTGGCGAGTATTCGAGACGGAAGCGGCTCGTTCGCGATATTGCAGGTTGTCTCGCCACGCGAGTACGCCCAGAACAATTGGGACGAGAGCAATCCAGATGAAGGCGACTTGCGTTCTTCTGAGCAGAGTCTGCGTCACAGCTTTGAAATCCAATTGTAGACTGCTTCGCGACTGTCGCCGATGTTATATTTACGCCAGGCATGCGCCGAATCCGCATCACCCTTTCCTACGACGGCACTGATTCTCATGGCTGGCAGGTGCAGCCGGGATTGCCGACCATTCAGGGCATGCTGGAAGAAGTGCTGGGCACCATCGAGGGTGGTAAGGTGACGGTGCACGGTTCTGGCCGAACCGATGCGGGCGTGCACGCGCTGGCACAGGTGGCCGCGTTTTCGCTTGAGAATCCGATTCCCGTTGAAAACCTGCGTCGGGCGATGAACCGCCTGCTCCCCCGGTCGATCCGTATCCTCCATGCTGAAGACGTCGCGGCCGAGTTTCATCCCCGCTTCGACGCGCGCGCGAAGACCTATCAGTATCGTCTCTGGCGCGAGGAGATCTGCCCTCCGTTCGATCGCTTCTACGTCTGTCACCATCCATATCCTTTGAACGAAGAAGCGATGATCGCGGCTGCCCCGCTGTTCGAAGGCACGCACGACTTTACCGCGTTCACTTCGGCAGACGAAAGCGACGACTCCAGTCGTACGAAGGCACGCACGATCTATGCATCGTCGGCCTGGCGCGATGGTCCACGGCTCTTGTATCAGGTGCGGGGCAGCGGTTTTCTCAAGCACATGGTGCGCAATGTTGTGGGCGTGCTACTGGAAGTGGGCAAAGGCAACATGACGGTCGGCGATATCTGCGCACGCCTTGAACCAGGCTGCGGAATCGCGCCGGGTCCCAGCGCACCGGCACGCGGATTGTTCCTGATGAACGTGGAGTATTAACGGACCGGAATTACTCGACGAGTTCCGAGGTCATGATTGCGCCGCCCAATTCAGGCAACACCGACTGCACCCTGAGCGGACGGCGGCGTGCGGTGTCGATCCAAAGACTGGATTGCCCGGCACTACCATCGGCTGGCGACAGTTCGACTTTCAGAGCGCCGGCGTCGGGGCCAGTCACCTGCAGGCGCATCAGCTTCACCTTCTGCTGCTGAAGATCGTAGGTGCGGTAAATGGTGCTGTAGCCCTCGGCCAACGGAAGACAAGCGATGACAAACCAGGAACCTGGACCATCGGCAAACACGAGGCCGCCGGCTTTCGTGCCGTCCGCGAAATCGACGTCGATGACCGTATCGCCTTCGGTGAGACTGCGCCTGAGCACAACGAGGCTCTTCTTATCCAGTGTGGCTGTGTCGGTGGATTGCACCATCGGCGAATCGATAGACTCCGTCACCACATAACCTGTTCCGTCATCGCGTACTTCTATCGCGATCGCGAGGTTCAGTTGCTGATCGGCAACCGCAATTACCGATTTGAAGTGATGTGTGCCTGGCTGTAGAGTAGCGGCGACGGCCGGCACTCCGACCGATGCGGCGTCGACCTTCGGCGCCATCACCACAGTTGCCGGATCCACTATCAGTTCATGCAGGCGCGCCACCACTTCCGGTGTTCCGCCCTCCTGATATCGGCCTCCCAGATGCTTCGCCAGGAATCTCTCAGCGGCCATCATGAGCGCCATATTGTTCACGGGCCGCGCGAACCCATGGCCTTCATCGTCGGCCAAAATGTACTCCACCGGGAAACCGCGATCGCGAAGCGCCACCACAATCTGCTCGGATTCGGCTTTGTTCACGCGCGGATCATTAGCGCCCTGCACGACCATCAGCGGCGTGCGAATGCGATCGGCTGAGAACAGCGGCGATTCCCGTTCGAGCAGTTCCCTGCCTTCCGGCGTGCGAGGATCGGCCATACGCCGGTACATCATGACGCGGCCCGCTTCCCAGTATGCGGGGATGGATTCGAGGAGTGTTAGTAAATTCGAAGGACCGACGATGGAGACCCCGGCCGCGTAGAGATCGGGCGTAAAGGCGACGCCGGCGAGCACCGCATATCCGCCATACGATCCGCCGAAGATGCCGACACGAGCCGGATTGGCAATGCCGCGCGCGATCAGATGCTTCACGCCCCAGGTGAGATCGTCCTGCATCCTGCGGCCCCACTCCCCGTTGCTGGCATCGAGAAAACGCTTGCCATAGCCGGTTGAGCCGCGGTAATTCGGCTGCAGCACCGCATAGCCGCGATTAGCCAGGAACTGCGCGATGGTGTCGTAACTCCACTCATCGCGAACCCATGGGCCACCGTGCGGCACCACGACCAGCGGAAGATTTGCCGGCTCGACGCCCTTAGGCAAAGTTAGGTATGCGGGGATCTCGAGACCATCCGACGACGCGTACCGGATCGCCTGCATGGCGGCCAGTGGCTCACGCGGCAGGCGCTCGCGCACGCGATACTGGAAGATCAGCTCTTTTGTGTCGCAGTTGAAGAGCCAGGTCTCACCAGGTTCGACGTCGCTCCAGGCGCTGACCAGCCAGATGCGCTCATCGCGGGTGTGCGATGCGCGATCGATTTCGCGGTCCGGCAGTTTCGAGCGGATCAGCTCGAAATCGGCTTCGATTGATTTGTCCCTCCAGTAGCGTCGCGGCTTGTCATCGTCGTATGAAGTGCCGATCAGTTCGTCGGTAGGCTCGGAAAAAATCGCGCCGGAAATATCGACGCGGCCTTCGGGGTCCGTTTCCACCAGCTCCTCGCCGCCCGTTTCCGCGTCCATTAACGCAAGCCGCGTCAGATCGCCCTCGCCCTTGTTGCTGATGAAATACGCGCGGCGGCCATCCTTGTGGAAATGCGCGAAGGAACATTCCTCAAATACATCGCATGAATAGATTTTCGTGAAGCCTGTTTCGTCCACGCGCAGAATCTCTGTGTCGCCGTTCTCGGCTGAGCGGACGGCCAACCGCAATTGAGCGGCATTGTCGAAATTCCAGGAGGCGATCCGCTCGGTGTTGGTGCGAATCAGCGTGCGCTCGCCGGTGGAGATGCGGACGCGGTAGAGATCATGCCAGGCTTTGTCACGGTCGTTCAAACCGACGTACATGAGGTCGGGCTCGGCTTTCGGAACGGCATAAATCATGGCGCGAACACCCTTCACGTCGGTGAGGTTCCGCGCCGCCGGCTCGTTCTCAGAAGGGTCCACCGCAAAGGCGTTGTAATTCTCATCGCCGGCCTGATCCTGCACGTAGAGGACATACTTCGCGTCGCGCGACCATGCAAAACCGGGAATGGGACGCTTGGTGTCGCGGGTGATGGGACGCGCGCAGTCGAACGGCTCCTCGGCGCGTTTCACCCAGACGTTGCGGACGCCATCGAGCGGCTTCAGGAATGCGATGTAACGGCCATCGGGTGAGATCTCGGCACCAACAATCTCGGGGTCGCCGAAGAAAAGCTCGCGGTCCAGAAGAGGCGGTTGGCTTGAAGAAGTAGTAGCGGTCACCGAAACAATGATAGCTTCAGAGGCCGGGCCGCGACGCCATGGCCTTCTCGGAACGATTGGTGATCTCGTCGGCAATCTGGTGCGGACGGTCGATGGGCGCCATGGTCAGGCGGCTCGATCCCCCCGCGGTCTCCACTGACAACCGGCCCACGCCGAACATGCGGTCAAGCAGACTCTGATCCACGCGGACGTCCTGCACTTTCGCGAGCTGAATGGTCCGCGTCGACTTGCCCAGCAGTCCTTCTTCGTAAATCATCTTTTCTACGCCGATGGTCAGCTTGTGGGCCATTCTCCGCAGATGGCGGCCCAAAACCCACAACAGCAGCACTGCGAGAATCAGCGGCGTCCACGCGGGCCACGTTGGTTCGTAATAATGCTGGCCAATGAAACCAGCTATAAGGATCACGAAGACTGCAATGTACGCGATCTGAATGAACTTCAGCGTGGGACGCACCACCAGGTCTGCCATCGATTGGATCTCCGTGCCGTATTGTACGCGATGCCGGAGCCCGACTGCGCTACATTGGAACTTCTCTGCGTTGATTCCAGGTTGATTCCAGGGAGACAAATCGAATGAGATTGCTGGCCGGGGCGCTACTTGTTGCCTGCGCGATGCCGCTCGGGGCGCAACGCACTTTTTCTGACGCTATACCCGTGAACCCACATGCCACACCGGAGGCCCGCGCGTTGCTGCGTTATCTCTATTCGATGTCCGGCAAGTACACGCTCACCGGTCAGCACAATTATCCGAACGTGGGCTCGACGTGGACGGACCGCGCGCTGGACCTCACGGGCAAATACCCGGCGATTTTCGGCGAAGACTTTGGGTTTCAGACCGGGGCGGATAAAGACTCCACCCTGGGGCGGCCGGGGATGGTTGAGGAAGCGATCCGTCAATATCGCAACGGCGCGATTGTGGCAATGACGTGGCACGCGGTCAGGCCTACGGAAGACGAACCGGTCACGTTTCGCGACAGCGTGCAGGGTCACCTCACCGATTTCGAGTGGCACGAACTGCTGACGCCGGGATCGGACTTGTACAAACGCTGGTGCGCGCAGGTAGATGTGATCGCCGGCTACCTGAAGCAATTGCAGGAGGCGCGCGTGCCGGTGCTGTGGCGTCCATATCATGAGGTGAATGGTGGTTGGTTCTGGTGGGGTGGGCGAAAGGGAACCGATGGATCTGCCGCGCTCTACAAGCAACTCTTCGATCGGCTGGTGAATCATCATCACTTGAACAACCTGGTCTGGGTGTGGAACGTGAACGCGCCGGGCTCGGGCGGGAATGGGCCGGGTCCGTACGCTGACTACTTTCCCGGCACCCAATACGCGGATGTCCTGTCAGTGGACGTTTACGGCGAATTTCAGCAGAGCTATTACGATGACCTGTTGACCCTTGCCGAGGGCAAGCTCATCGCGCTTGGCGAAGTGGGAGCCGTGCCGTCTCCGGCGGTTTTGACTCAACAGCCGAAGTATGCCTGGTTCATGTGCTGGAGCGAAATTGTGGATACCGGCAATGACGTTGAAGCGTTGCGCGCCACCTATAACGCGCCCAACACGGCGAGCCGTGACGATCCACGCGTGGCCGAGGCAGTGGCGGCGATTCGAAAGGCCTCCGACGCGCCCGAACTCGAGTTGGTCACGCCGGATTCGTCATCCGGTGCGAAAGAGCTTCTTGCGAGGCTTTATCGTGCCGAAGGAACCACCATATTGAGCGGCCAGGATAATGCTGCGCCGGCGGCTATTCCGACACAGGGAATTACCCAGATTACTGGCAAATCACCGGTGATTTACGGTTTGGATCTCGGCGCTACGTCGGATTCAGCGAAAGCAGCGATTGAAGAGGCGAAGCGCCGGCATGACAATCACGCCATTGTGGCAATGAGCTGGCGCCCCGCGAGCCCGACAGGAGGCGCACCGGACAGCAAGCTGACCGATTTCGAGTGGCATGAGCTGCTGACACCGGGAACCGATTTGTATCAGCACTGGTGTGTGCAGGTTGATGAGATTGCCGGGGATCTCAGGAAGCTGGATGATGTCGCGGTGCTCTGGCGCCCCTATCCGCAATCGAACAGCGACAAGTTCTGGTGGGCGGGCCGAAAAGGGATGGAGGGATCCGCGGCACTTTACCGGCAGCTTTTCGATCGTTTGGCGGATCACGACAAAGTGCGCAACCTGGTGTGGGTGTGGGAAGCGGTGCCGGGTGGTTTCGGTCCGAACGCGCCCGGCGAATACAGCGATTTTTTCCCAGGCCTGCTGTACGTCGACGCGTTGCAGTTGGACGCACGTGGTGGGGGCCGCGGTCCTCGGCGCGATCAGGAGATGGCCCGCTTCGGCGTGGGCAAAGTGATTGGGCTCGGCCTGGATGGTTGGGTGCCAGACGCCGCGGCACTGGAACAATCGAAATGGGCTTGGTTCCTGGTTTCTTCCGATACGACGGCCGCCCCGGGAAACGCCGATGCCTTGCAAAAGCTTTACGCAAGCCCGCACGTGGAGTCGACGCAGGCTGGAGTCCCGGCGAAGTGACGATATGATAGTGGCAAATCCGCATATGACCACGGAGTTTCAAGCTCGGCGCCAGCAGCTTGCGAAAGCACACGAAGATCTCATGCAGCGCCGCAATGAAGCACTGCCCGAGATCAACGGCTGGTTCCAGCGTTATCGATACCCGGTGTTGACCGGTGCGCACACGCCACTGTTCTGGCGTTACGACCTCAACCCAGACGCCAACCCATTTCTGATGGAGCGTCTCGGCATCAACGGCGTGTTCAACGTGGGCGCGATGGAGTGGAAGGGCAACGTGGTGCTGATGGGGCGCGTGGAAGGCAACGACCGGAAGTCTTTCTTCGCGGTTGCCGAGAGCGCCAGCGGCGTGGATGGCTTCCATTTTTGGGACTACCCGGTGGTGATGCCGGAGACCGCCGATCCGGAAACCAATGTTTACGACATGCGCCTTGTCGCGCACGAAGATGGATGGATCTACGGTCTTTTCTGCGCAGAGCGGAAAGACCCGGCAGCGGCTCCCGGTGACCTCTCGTCTGCCGTTGCCCAGTGCGGAATCGCACGCACGAAGGACCTGAAGACGTGGGATCGGCTGGACGATTTGCGCACGCCATCCGCACAGCAACGCAATTGTGTTTTGCATCCCGAATTTGTGAACGGCCACTACGCTTTCTACACACGGCCGCAGGATAGCTTCATCGAAGCGGGACGCGGCGGCGGCATTGGATGGGGACTGGCGCCGAATATCGAGCACGCGGTGATCGACGAAGAAACGATCATCGAGCGCCGTGAATACCACACTATCAACGAAGTGAAAAACGGCCTCGGACCCGCACCGTTCAAGACGGACAAAGGCTGGCTGCATCTGGCGCACGGCGTTCGCAACACGGCGGCGGGCTTGCGCTACGTCCTCTACTGTTTCCTGTCCTCTACTGTTTCCTATGCGATCTGACCGCGCCTCAGGTGGTGATCGCCCATCCCGGCGGATATTTTCTGGCACCTGAGGGCGAAGAACGCGTGGGCGATGTCTCAAACGTGACGTTTTCGAACGGATGGGTCCGGCGCGGCAACGAGGTTTTCATCTACTACGGCGCTTCGGATACGCGCACCAACGTGGTAACGACCACCATTGACCGGCTGCTCGATTACGTCCTGAACACGCCGCCGGATCCGCTGCGAAGCACGCTGTGCGTGAGGCAAAGGATCGCTCTGATCGATAAGAACCTGAGCCTGTCGAACGGAGACGGCCGTGCCTGACGTGGCCATTCTCGACGCAGCCCGCTTTCGCGCCGAGCTGGAGACGAACATCCTGCCGTTCTGGATGCGGCACG
>JBEKFB010000005.1:0-50876 GCA_050013535.1 Bryobacteraceae bacterium
CGCGTTCTCGCTGGTCACCGGAACGCGTTCGCATTCCTGCAGGATCGCCTGCACGATGTCCGCTTCGGTCTGCTGGCGTTCCTGGTTGAGCACATGAAGTTGCGCGGCGATAGCGCGGGCGCGTACGGGATCGGTTGTGAGGAACATCTGTACAACGTCGTCAGCGCCCGCCATGCGCCCCGCCGCATTAATGCGAGGGGCCACTCGAAACGCCACCTGACCCGCCGTCGGCACCGCGCCATCACGGAAACCAGCCGTCTCCAGCAGCGCTTTCAGGCCGTGATTGTGCACCGCGCCAAGGCCCGCCAGACCGTGCTTCACGAAGATTCGGTTCTCGCCGGTGAGCGGAACCACGTCTGCAACAGTAGCGATGGAAACCAGCTTCAGAAAGCTCTCCAGCACGCGAGTTTTCTTGCCGTCCGTCCAATCGAGTGTAGCGACCAACGCCTGCACCAGCTTGAACGCGACGCCCGCGCCGCAGAGGTTCTTGTCGGGGTATGTGCAATCGGGCCGGTTGGGATTGATCACCGCTACCGCCGGAGGAAGCGCGGCTTCAGGCAGATGATGATCGGTAATGACGACGTCGATGCCGCGTTCGCGCGCGCCCCGCACCACTTCGCCTGCGCGAATGCCGGTGTCCACGCTGATAATGAGCGATACTCCGCGCGCCGCCGCCATCTCCACCGCTTCCGCGCGCATCCCGTAACCATCGCGGAGACGATGCGGAACGTGAAAATCAGCCTGGCCGCCAGCCATCTCCAGCGCCTTCTTGAGGATGACTACTGAAGTGACGCCGTCAACGTCGTAATCGCCATAGATGAGAATCTTCTCGTGTCCCTCGATCGCCTGACGGATCCGCGCCACAGCTTCATGCATGCCAGCGAGCAAAAGGGGATTGTGAAGATGATGGAGCGATGGCGAGAGAAACCGGCGCGCCTGGCTGGGATCGGCAAATCCGCGGGCTACCAGAACGCGTGCCGTCAGCGGACGAATGTTGAGCGCGCGAGCCAGCTCTGCGACCGGCGCTTCGGCCGCTTCGGCGAAAATCCAGTGCGCGCATAAAGCCGTCGCGTTCGCGGACGTCATTTAGTTTTGTGAAAAATAGCCGCTGAGAGGACCTTCTTCGTCGTCATCCTCGTCGTCCATACTGTTCAGGTCGATTTCTTCCTGGATGTCGGACAGCTCGTCGTACCAGTCGGTAGTCAGATCGAAGACGTAGATGCGCCCCTCATAATCGAAAGATAATTCAAGAGCGCAGGTGAACCCTTCGTACTTGCGCAGTTCCTTCAGCCGGCGTTCCAAAGGCCGTGACTCGTCCTGAGCCATGCCCGCGGCCTCCAGACGATCGAGCGCATCGTCGACGATGTCACGGGTGAACTCGCGATGATGAAACACGACCAGCTTCGCTTCGGCGCTTCGCGCGACGCCCAGATACTTGCGGAAATCGGGGAAACGTTCGCAGTCCCAATAGATGATGGGCAGAGAATCGAGCAGCCGGGAGTGACCAAAGAAGACGTTGAAACCCTGCTCGGCCAGATACCTCTCCACCTCATCTTTCAGCGTGTCCAGATTTGTGCTCATGAATACGGGCGCAGCCTGCCTTCACGGTATCACAGGCCTTGCGCTGCTCAGGCGCATTGCCTGTTATCATGTCGTCACGATGACGAGGCGCGGTTTTGTCTCCGGTGTGGCGCTCGCCGCCGGCACAGTGGACCCGCTGCAGCAGGCCTCGCCCCATTCGCTCATCAAGCCGCCGGCCCTCCGCGACGGCGATGCCGTGGCGCTGATCACGCCCGCTACCGACGTTTCCGACCCCGGTGAGCTGGCGGCCGCATCGGCCGCCCTGAAATATCTCGGCCTCAAGCCGAAGCTTGGGCAAAATGTGGGCAAGCGGCTCGGCTATCTGGGTGGGACCATCGACGAGCGGCTGGACGATCTTCACGCCGCCTTTCGCGATCCCGACGTTCGCGCGATCTTCTGCATACGCGGCGGATACGGCTCCGCACAACTGCTCGACCGCATCGACTACGGCCTGATCCGTTCGAACCCGAAGATCTTCGTTGGCTTCAGCGACATCACCGCGCTGCATTTGGCCATTCGGAAAGAAACGAACCTGGTGACGTTTCATGGTCCCGTGGTGCTGTTTCACGGCAGCGCGGCTCATTTCAACGAGTTCACTCTGCGGTCGTTTCGCAAAGCGCTGTTCGATAAGAGCGCCATAGGGCCGTTAAACAATCCTGTGCCCGAGAATCCGCTCTCCAATGCTCATCCCACGCGCGCCATCAAGCGCGGCACAGCGCAGGGACGGCTCATCGGCGGCAATCTAACGCTGATCTGCTCGCTCATGGGCACTCCGTATGAGATTGACACGCGCGAAGCGATTCTCTTTACCGAAGATGTCGGTGAGCCGCCTTACCGCGTTGATCGTATGCTCACGCAATTGCGGTTGGCGGGGAAGCTTGCGGCCGCGGCTGCGATGGTGTTCGGGGAGTGCGCCTCATGCGGGCCTGGCGATTACATGCCCGAGTTCAGTTCCACCCTGAGCCTGGGCGAGGTGCTCGATCAGATTGTGGGGCGCCTCAACGTGCCCTCGTTCACGGGTCTGCTGATCGGCCATACCGATTATCAGCTCACGCTTCCGCTGGGAGTGCTGGCTACCATGGACGCCGACAAAGGCGAGATCGTGATAGAAGAGCCGGCGGTAAGCTGAGTTCTTCTAAGCCACGGGCCGATTTTCAACCGGCGTTTTGCCCACACCGAACATCGCCAGCGCGAGCACCGGGAAATAATGGCGGTAGAGATGATACTGCAGATAGAACGCGCGCGGGAAACCGGTGCCGGTCATCAGCTCTTCGGCCCAGTCGCCGTTGGGTAGCTGCCGTTCCACCAGCCATTCCAGACCGCGGCGCGCAGCGCTTGAACTCGTATCGCCGGCCGCATGCAAGCCGAGCAACGCCCACGCGGTTTGCGATGCCGTACTCGGCGCCGCCACAAAGCGATTGGTTTCGTAGCTGGCGCAGCTTTCTCCCCAGCCTCCGTCGGCGTTCTGCACCGAGCGCAGCCATTGCGCGGCCTGCTGGATGGCCGGCCCCGCGGCGGCGGCTCGAGCGGCGCGCAATCCCCGCAAGGCGAGGAAGGTACCGTAGACATAGTTCACGCCCCAGCGGCCGTACCAGCTTCCGTCCTGCTCCTGTGAGCCCAGCAAATAGCGCACGCCGCCCTGAATTGCCGGATCGTACTGGCCGAGTCCATGCCGCGCGAGCGCTTCCAGAACGCGCCCGGTGATGTCCGGACAGCTCGGATCGAGCATGGCGTTATGATCGGCAAACGGAATTTTGTTCAGGATCTGCCAGTTGTTGTCCACGTCAAACGCGGCCCAGCCGCCGTCGGAGCCCTGCATGCCGATAATCCAGTTGATTGCCCGCCGCGTGGCGCGTGCCTGCTTTTCCGCGTCGGATGCCTTGGCGTGAAGAAACGCCAGTAAGACTTGGGCGGTGTCGTCGATATCGGGATAATACTCGTTGGCAAACTCGAAGGCCCAACCGCCGGGTTCGAGATTCGGGCGCTTCACGCTCCAGTCCCCTTTGCGGCGAACTTCTTTCGTCAGCAACCAGTCGGCCGCGCGCGTCAGCTCGGTCTGCGAAAGCGTCCCGGCTTCGCCCAGCGCATAAACAGAAAGCGCCGAGTCCCACACCGGCGAATAGCATGGCTGGAATTGAAAACGGTCGGTTGTTTCGATGAGCAGATTGTCGAACTGGCCGATGGCCTCCACGAGGTCCGGATGATCGTCAGCGTAGCCGAGCGAATCGAGCGCCATGATCGTGTACATCATGGCGGGATAAATGGCGCCCAGACCGTCGGTATAGCGGGTGCGATCGATAACCCAGTGCTCGGATTCGCGCAACGCCGCCGAGCGGACATCCTTCGAGCCGCGCCTCTCCCACAATTTAATCACACGATCCAGATGGAGGAAGAACACGGAGAGCCGCTCGCGCGAGGGCATCTTCAGTTTCACGTCGGGCAAGAAGATCTCGTCCAACGCAACGCCGTCGGGTGCGTAGCGTTCATGCCCGGCAGCCTGCACAATGGAAAGCGGGACCAGAATAGCCCGGCTCCAGGACGACATCTGGTACAGAACATCGCCCGGCAGCAGCGTGATCTCCGGCGGCACGCTGGGAACATAGCGGCGTGGATACAGCCCGAAGAGGCTCAGATTGATCTTGGTATAGCTGTTCGCCGCCTGAATTCCACCGAGCTTCAGAATGCTGTGCCGCGCCCGGATCATGGCCGGGTGGGATGCTTCATAGCCGGCGATCTTCAACGCCGCATAGGCCTTTACCGACGCGCTGATTTCAGCAGGCCCTCCGGCGTATATCGACCAGCCTCCGTTCGGCAATTGACGGTCGAGAACGGCGCTGCAGGCTTTATCGATGCGCGCGCGAGTTGGCGGATTCCAGCCCTGGCCGTCCGGCTGATGCAGCCAGAGTTGCAACAGAACGTAATCCGATTCGAGGGTGGAATCCGCGGTGAGTTCGCCGGACCAGTAGCCTTCCGGTTTCTGCAAGGTCAGCAACAGCCGGCTCGACCGGGCGAGCGCATCCTGCAGCCGCGCGGAAACCGATTCCGTCTCGACGGTGGCCGGTCGAGGCGCCTTACGCAGCTTGCGCACCTCGGCTTCGGGGATCATTTGTCCAAACGTGCCCATCAGAACTACTTTAGCTTGTGGAACGCGGCTGGATGAAGCGTCGGGGTGTTTCCGGGGTTATCGATCTTGTTTCTCGTAAACCAGGAGCGCTTCGCTTTCGCCGCTCAGCGATTCCACCTGCCGCCGTATGGTGAGCGTTTTCCCGTCGCGCGAAATCCATCACTGTGTAGCTGCGGTCGCGGGCGTTCACCAGGGTATTTACCAGCAGCGCGTCCCCCTCCCATTTCAGGCGGCTGTTCCGGGATGTGTCGCCGATTTTGTATCTGGCTTCCTTCTGGTCGGTCGTGTAATCCCAACTGACTGGCGTGGTGCCCTCTGACGGCAGCGCTGTGCAATGGATTTTCACACCGCGATGCTCGATGCGGAGGGTGACGGCCGCAGGTTCATTCATGCTCTGCAGTTCGCTACGCGCCGCATTTAATCTCCAAATCCCGGAATAGTCTGGATCAGCGGCAAATAGCGGCGCAACTAACAGTAACAGGAGCACCAAGCGCATTTGCATGACCGATTATACATCCGATTTGATGTCGATGTCGTTACTTAGTTTCCAGTCTCCGCCCCAATTTGCTTTTCGGGCGTGGCGGAACGCCTCTCCCGCGCGTTTTCGCACGGTTTGCGATCGCACGCCGCCCGGGGTACAGAGTTCCAACCGTATTAGGCCCGGTTCGATTCGGGGATGGCGGACGATGCGCGATTCGGCCGGAATCACAGCGACACGCGATGCGATTACGTACGAGAACTTCTCGTCCTCATGCCCGAGATCTCCACCTTTAAGCTGCCGGTGCAGCCGGGTCCGTTCGATTCGTGCAGCGAAGTGGCACCAGTCGGTTTTTTTCATGGGACACTCGCCAGCGTGTGGGCAGGGCGCGGCGATTTCCGCACCACTCCGGATTAATTGATCTCGAACTGCGCGGATCACCTCGAATCCACGCGGTGTCCCCGGTTCGACGACGACGAGAGCCAAACGCGCCGCCTTCCAGGCGCGCTCGATAAGCTGAGTATATTCGTTAAACTCGCCCGCCGTATAGGACAAAACAACCAGGTCGGCCGGCGATAACGCGACGTTGTCGTTTAGATTCGCTTCGATCCATTGAATTTCAGATATAGGCGCGATGCGGCGCCCCATGGAGATGAATTCGCGATCCCGCTCGATGCAGGCGATCGCTGCGAGATCGGGCCATATCGCGCGTGCGGCCCATGCGACGGTACCCGGGCCGGCGCCGAGATCGAGCAGACTCCCCTCGATGGTGGCGGGAATCCGCTTCTCCAGTTCCGCGAACACCATTCGAAGAACGCCGTAGATCGCTGGCATGCGCACGGCAAGATACGCCGCTCGTTCTACATCGCTCAACCGTCCGGTAGCGCGTGTGCCCTCGGCATGATAGCGATCGGAGATTGAGGCCACCGCTTTCGCCAGCGTGGCGCGATCGTGTTGAGCCACCTCGCGGCCGATTGCTTCCGCCAACTCAGTGGGAAGTTGCATCGGGGTCGAGCGGCGTCACCGGATCGACGAAAAGCCAACAGGCCGCGCCCAATACGTACGCGCCCGCCATTACCCAGAGGAACGAATTGTAACCGGCACGATTCATGAAATCGTGAATCAGCCAGCCGCCCATGGCCGGCGCGACGAACCCCGCCAGATTCCCCATCATGTTCATGGACCCCGACACCGTGCCCGCATGTCGGCCGCCTATGTCCATGCACGCGGCCCAGGCAGGCGGAATGGTCACATCGTTCGAGAAGCTGGCGAGCGCCAGGGCGATAACGGCCCAGATCGCCGTGTGCGCATTGATGGTGATTGCCAGGAAAAAGCACGCGGCCAGCTGACCCGTCACCCCCCAGATTCGCCGGCTGCGGCCCACATTGCCACCCAACCGCCGCACCAGCAAAGGCGACATCATGCCGCAGAAGATGCATCCGAATCCGCCGCAAAGCAGGGGAAGAACGGCGAGCGATGAAGCCGCGCGATCGGTGAGATTCCAGGATTTCAGATAATTCGGAAGCCACGTGATGTAGAACGACCACGGGTAGGTCAGGCAGAAGTATTGCCCCCACAGCAGCCACACCGAGCGCGAGCGCACCAGCCGTCCCCAGGGCACGTCACCGTGGCCCGTGGCGTTCCTGGGAGCATCGCCGATGATGGCCGCTTCGGCCGCATTGACGCCGGGATGCTGTCGAGGGTCGTCGCGAAACCAGAAGAAGAACAGCACGGCCCAGATAATTCCTATGGCTCCGAACACTACGAAGGCCCACCGCCAGTTGAGCCACGTCAGCAGAAGCACCACCAGCGGCGGTGTGAAGGCTCCGCCCCATCGCGCGGCTGTCCACATGATGGCCTGCGCACGAAGTCTCTCGCGCCGTGGCAGCCACGTGGTGAAGACTTTGGTGAGGTTAGGAAAACCGCCGGCCTCGCCCGCTCCAAACAGGAAGCGCACCACCCACAGCGAAGCCGCGCTCCACATCCAGCCGCTCGCGGCCGTGAACACGGACCACCAGATCACGATGCGCATGAGCACGCGGCGTGGCCCCAGCCAGTCGCCCAGCCATCCGGTGGGGATTTCGAACAGCGCGTACGAGATGCCGAACGCTCCGAAGATCCAGCCGAGCTGCTGCGTGGAGAGATGGAGATCGCTTACCAATGTGGATGGACGCCCCGGCCCGGGCTTCTGCGCGGCGGCCTGCGAAATGCACACCCGGCTGACATAAGAGAGAATGGCGAGCGTAACGGCGAAGGCAATCACCGTGTGGCGCGCGTGGGTGGGCCGCTCGGATTTAGCCGGTATCATTCCGATGCGCTCGCGGGTTCCAGTTCGGCCGTCATCCAGTTGAGATAGCCCTCGGCGCCGTCGACAATGGGCAGCGCGACGATCTCGGGCGTTGAGTACGTGTTCAACTGCTCGATGCGTGCGCGCAGCGCGCCGAACAAAGCACGCGACGACTTGACGAGCAGCAGCACCTCCTCGGCGCGTTCGACGGCACCCTGCCAGCGGTAGATGCTTTCCACCCCCGGAAGCACGCTCACACAAGCGGCGAGATGCTGATCCACCAGTTGGTAGGCAATTCGGTCGGCTTCCTCGCGGGAAGAGCACGTGCTGAGGACCACGATTTTGTCGGTCACAGTGAGTTTCCTGATTTACCTCTGGATCTTTCGGGCCAAACAGATTATAAACGTTGTAAGGCTACAGACGTTCATTCATGACTGCATTTCGCCGCGTGACAATTCTGCTCGCTATTGTTTTGGCATCCGCATACGGCTACGTTGTGCTCCGCGGCCCCCAGGGAATTCCCGCTCTGATGGAGAAGCACCACGAGATCCAGCGGCTGGAAGAAGGGAATGCCGCTTTGAGGCAGGAACTCGCCGCGCGTCAGGAGCGCAACCGCAAGCTGAAGGAGAGCACGGAGATCCAGGAGCAGGAGATCCGCAAGCGCCTGCACCTGCTGCGTCCGGGTGAAACGCAGTTTGTGGTGCCGGACAAGCCGGGGGCGGGAACGGGGCATTAGGACGTAGCGAAATCAACCCTCGGCATCGGCCCCGAAGGTCTATCGCCGTCGAGCCTCCCGCCGCAGTCCCTCGTGCACGAGCATCTTTAAGAGGGTCTGATAGCCGATCCCTTTGCGGCCCGCGATCTCGCGCGCCTGGGCGAGATCGGGTTCGGGCAACCGCAGCGCGATCTGCACGCTGTTCGCACGGATCAGACCGGACACCAAAGACGAACCCTTCCGTTTCTTTGAAGGTTCTTCGGCAGAATGCTGCTTGAGAAACTCGCGCCCCGTTGCGCTCGCCCACCATTTCGCTTCCTCATCCTCAGTCACGAACTTAGGTGCTCTCGAACCTGTCGGCATTTGCTTTTTCGTCTTATTCATCATCACTCTCCTCGTGTGCGACGGTCCAGGTAGTCGCGCTTCTGGCCAGCGTCCAGATCGTAGGCCGTAATCACACGGATCTTGTTATCGCGCTCCGTCAGGACGACTGCCAACAGACGATTACGCACCGTTTCTCCGTAATACACGTACCGGGCCTCGTCCTCGGCGGTTTGCTCGTAGATCAGAATCGGCTCTCGGGAAAGCGCTTGCTCGACTTCCTCCGCTTCGATCCGGTGTGCCCTGATCTTCCTCAGGTTGTTCCGATCCCAATCGAACATGGATCCTCACTCATTGTATATGCAATGCATAACATGATGCGAGATTGGCGAAGGCCCACAGAAAGCGCTACCCGACCAGTTCGAGCAGACCGTCGATCAACTCGCCGAGCGTCTCCGCATCGAGTACCGCGATCTTCTTCCCAAGACGATCGGTAGAGATCGTTCGAATTTGCGAGATCTTGACCCAGGAGGGCTTGGGGAGCATCCCGGAAGGAAGCTCCAGCGTCAATGGAAAACCGGCCTTCTGCGGCTGGCTCGTGATGGCCATTGCGATCACCGTTTCAGATTTCCGGTTGAACAGCTCATGGCTGAGGATCAGAACCGGGCGCAAGCCGGATTGTTCACGGCCGCGAACCGGGTTCAGGTCCGCCCAGTAGATTTCACCTCTCAGTATTCGGGCCAGGCGTGGTCTCCCAAACCTTGTTCGGCCAACTGCTTCTCTTCCTGTGGATCGAGTTTGGTCAACTCGCGCGCCAACCGGGTCCGCTTCTCACGCTCGGTCAGAAGGTCCACGGCCGATTGCAACGCCCGGCTTCGATTCGGGTACTTACCTTCGCGGACCCAACGGTCGAGATCAGCGACGGTGCTCTGATTCAAGGTGACGGCAATCTTCTGTACCACCTCCCTAGTATGACGAAACATCCTACTCGATTCAATAGTGCGATGTCCCCACCATCCGGTGGTGCCCGTCCCCAAACCGTCCTATCCTGAACACAGGAGAACCGCCATGTCCTACCCGCTCACCAAGGGCAAAACCGCGAGGCAGGCCCACGTCGCCCTTCCCGAAGGCACCTTCGAAGAGGAGCACGGCCGCAAAGGATTCTACGGCAAGAGCGCGCACCTGTACCACGCGCATCCGCCCACCGGCTGGATTCGTTTCGAGGGCAAACTTCGGCCGCATTGTTTCGACCTGAACGCGCTGCGTCCCACCGACCTCGCCGACGCCGAAGGAACCCCGGCCGCGTTTCTTGGCAACGACGACATTCGCCTGTTCGTCTCGCGACGCAGCGAGCCGATGCCGTTCTATTTCCGCAATGCCGATGGTGACGAGCTTTACTTCGTCCACCGCGGGAGCGGCGTCATCGAAACCGATTTCGGGCCGCTCGCGTTCGAGCCCGGCGATTACGTCAACATCCCGCGCGCCGTCACCTATCGCGTGGTCCCGGAAACGCGCGACAACTTTTTCCTGGTGATGCAATCGAAGAGCGAATTCGAGCAGCCGGAGAAGGGCCTGCTGGGCCAGCACGCGCTCTACGACCCCGCTGTCATCGTGACGCCTGAGCCCGCGCCGCACCTTGACGACCGCCAGGAGTGGGAGGTCCGCATCCTCGCCGACGGCGAGATCTCGAAAGTGGTCTACCCGTGGAATCCGCTGGACGTGGTGGGCTGGAAGGGAGACCTCACCGTTTGGAAAATCAATATGCGCGACATCCGGCCGGTGATGAGCCATCGTGCCCACCTGCCGCCCAGCGCGCACACGACATTCGTGACCAGCGGCGCGGTGGTGTGCAGCTTTCTGCCGCGGCCGCTCGAACAGGACGAGGATGCGCTGCGCGTGCCCTTCTTTCACCGCAACACCGACTATGACGAGTTCATCTTCTACCACGACGGCGATTTCTTCAGCAAAGACAACATCAGGCCCGGCTGGGCCACGCTGCATCCGCGTGGCATCCATCATGGTCCGCATCCGAAGGCGCTGGCCAACCAGAAAAAGCGGACGCAGACCGATGAATACGCGGTGATGCTGGATGGTCTAAATCCCATCCACGTGCTGCCCGCGGGCGAGGCCGTGGAGTGGAAGGATTACTGGATGAGCTGGATGGAGAAGAAGCCCGAGCCAGCCGCCGAACCGCGATCGTAAATGGCCTCCTCCAAGTGGATTTGGGAGCCATCGCCCGAGTTCGCCGCCGCGACCAATGTTCGCCGCTTCATGGATCGCCTGGGCACGCGCACGCTGGCCGAGTTTCTGCGCTACTCGACCGAGCACCTGGAAGAATTCTGGGCGCGTATGGCTGACGAGGTTGGCGTCCATTGGTACGAGCCTTATCGGCAGGTGCTCGACGTCTCGCGCGGAGTGGAATGGGCGCAGTGGTTCACCGGCGGCAAGCTGAACATCGCTGCGAATTGCCTCGACCGGCATCGGTGGGTCTCGCGGCCTGCGATCATCGCCGAGCGTGAGGACGGCACGGTGCGCGAAATCAGTTTCGCGGAGTTGCTGGCCGATGCGAACCGGCTGGCCAACGGGCTGCGGCGAATGGGCATCGAACAGGGCGATCGCGTGGCGTTGTGCATGCCCATGGAGCCGGAGGTGGTGACCATACTCTACGCGTGCTTCAAGCTGGGTGCCATTGCCGTGCCTGTGTTTGCGGGCTTCGGCGCGGGGGCGATCGCGACACGCCTCGAAGACTCCGGAGCGAAGGTGGTGTTCACGGCCGAATCGCTCACTCGTCGCGGCAAGCAGATCCCGTTGCGCGCGAAGGTGGAGGAAGCGCGAGGGAACGCTCGGGTGATTCTGTTGAGCGACCTCCCCACCGAGTCCCCCGAGTTCGTTACCGAATCACTCGATTCCGAAACGCCCGCGCTACTTCTCTACACTTCGGGGACGACGGGCAAGCCGAAGGGCACCGTGCACACGCACGCGGGCACGCTCGCTCAGGTTGCGAAGGAGATTTGGCTTGCCTTCGATCACCAACCCGAAGACCGCTTCTTCTGGCTGAGCGATATCGGCTGGATGATGGGCCCGTGGTCGATACTCGGCAATCATCACTTTGGCGGGACAGTTTTTCTCTACGACGGAGCACCCGATTATCCACGGCCCGACCGTCTCTGGCGCATGATCGAGCGCCACGGTATCACCACCTTCGGTGTGTCGCCTACAGCCATCCGCATGCTCATGCGCGACGATTCGGCCCGTGATTTCCCAATGGACACCCTGCGGCTGCTCGGCTCTACCGGCGAACCGTGGGATGAAACGTCATACCGGTGGTTCTTCGAGAACGTCGGCAAGCGCCGTTGTCCCATCATCAACATCTCCGGTGGCACGGAGGTTATTGGTTGTTTTCTGCAGCCCATGCCGATACAGCCTCTCAAGCCGTGTTCGCTCGGCGGACCCGCGCCGGGGATGGCCGCTGAAATTCGCGACGGCTGTCTGGTTTGTACGAAGCCGGCACCGAGCATGACGCGCGGCCTTTGGAACGATTCGGAGCGTTATATCGAAGCTTACTGGTCCCGCATTCCAGGCGTGTGGTGGCACGGGGACTTTGCCAGCGTCGACGAGGATGGCTGCTGGTTCCTGCATGGCCGCGCTGATGAATCCATGAACGTGGCCGGGCGTAAGGTGGGGCCAGGCGAGATCGAACAGGCCGTGCTGGGCCATCCCGCCGTCCGCGAGGCTGCGGTGATCGGCATCCCGGACGAGGTCAAAGGCGAGTCCCCGGTTGCGTTCGTGGTGCTGAAGGAGGGATTCGAATTCAGTCCCGCACTGGCCGGCGAGATCATTCAGACCGTCGGCCAATCGCTCAGTCCCGTGTTCAAACCGTCGGCGGTGCTGGCGGTCCCCGCGCTGCCGAAAACGCAGAGCGGCAAGATTGTGCGGCGTCTGATCCGCCGGCAGTATCTGGATGAGGAGCCGGGCGATACTTCCACGGTGCAAAACCCCGAGGCGCTCGCAGCCTTCCGCCCGGTGCATCGGTGAAGGGGTAACGCCGCACCGGAATCTTAACTGGCCGGCGTCTCATTGAGGATGACGATCTCCACGCAGCGATTCTCCGCGCGCCCCTCGGCCGTGCTGTTCGAACTCCGCGGGCTGTAAGAGCCCAGGCTGGACACGGCGAGCCGCGATTCCGCGATCTCGTACCGGGAGGTCAGCAACTCCAGAAGCCGCAGACTCCGCGCCGCCGAGAGTTCCCAATTGTTCCTGAATCGGCCGTTGTGGATGGGGACCGGATCGGCATGTCCCACCAGCGTCACTTTGTTGGGGAGATTCCGGAGGACGGCCGCAATTTCGCCGATCAGGGGAAGCGCTTCGGGACTGACCTGATCTTCCCCGGATGGATAGAGGATGGCCTGCGGAAGGCTGATGACCAGGCCACGGGCTTCGAGGCTCGGCCGGATTCCGCGCGATTCGAGAACAGTCTTGGCATTCTGCAGCGCGTCTCCTGAAGCTTCGGTTGATCCAGCGGGCTTCGGCGGCGTCTGAACCGCCTTCGCAGCCACAGCCACGAAGAGGATCAGCAGAATGGTCATGACATCGGTATAACTGACCATCCATCGATCACGCCCCCCGGTCTCGCCGACCAGATATCCGGATCTTCTCTTCATGCAGTGGCTCCTTTTGCTTTCGATTCTGGTGTCCGTGACGCTGCCGGATTCGTGCGAAGGAAGGACTGCAGGCGCGCACGGATCAGCGCAGGATGAACTCCGTCGACGACGCATAGTACGCCTTCCACGATCAGCTCCTGAGTTTCGAGCGATTCCGAGAGGCGGGCGCGTATGCGGTGGGCGATTGGCAACATCAGGAGATTGGCAAGCGCGAGACCGTAGATGGTGGACACAAACGCGGTTCCAATCCCGTAACCGACCAGCGTCGTGCTGGAGAATTGCCGCATGACTTCAATCAAGCCGACCACCGTACCCATGATGCCGATCGTTGGGGCGAACCCGCCGGCTACTTCAAACGTCCGAGCGTCGGCATCGCCCTGCCGCTCGCGCAGCCGCAGCGCAGTTTCGAACGTGCTCTGAAGCTGATCGTGATCGTTCACATCGCAGGCCAGCATTAGCGCATCGCGCAAAACCGGGTTGCGCACTTTCACCGCGAGGGCTTCCAGACCGGTAGCGCCATCCCTTCTTGAAACGCGAGCGCAGTGTATGATTTCCTCGATTAGCGCTTCCGACCCGCCTGAAGCCGGCGCAAACAACTTCAGGATTCGCCGAAACGAATGGATGAGGGAACGCCCGGGCGTCGTGATCAGCATCACGCCAAACGAACCACCCAGCACGATGAACGCCCCCGTCGGCTGCAGAAAATACGAAGGGTTAATGCCTGTAGAGCGGACGCCGGCGAGCGCCGCCGCAACGGCGATCGCGATTCCGGCTACCAGGCAGACATCGAACCGCAGCACGCGCCTGCGAGGGTGTCTTGGCGGTGTTTCGAAATGGGACAGAAAGCGCTCCTCGCCGTTGCAGGTTGCATGCGAGGAACCAAGGTTCAAAATGGAAAGCCGAGCCGAGCCGGCTACAGCGTTTTCAGGTAGGCGATGAGGTCGTCCATCTCTTGCGGCGTCAGGATGTCCTGATAGTGAGGCATCTGCTTGCCCCCGGTGCCAATCTGCGCGCGTACGGTCTCTTCCGTCACCTTCTGGCCGTTTTCCAGCTTCGCTCTGCGGAACAGGCCCTTCAGGGATGGCCCCATCTTGCGGGCGTCGTTATCCACGTTGTGGCAGGGGGCGCATTGTTCGAAGACGTCCTTGCCCTTGGCGGCATCCCCTCTCTTTTGGGCACCCAAACAGGCCGATGTGAGAATCAGCGCCGCAGCGGCACAGCAGATCGTCAACCGCACTCTATGGAATCCTCCTGAAAAAAGCAAAAACTCAGTCTAGCAACAGTCGCCCCGAGGCCGCTCGCCGTTGACAAGTCATGGCAGAGGTTCGGAGACGCCGGTGATCTTCGAGTCGCTTTGGAACCGGTGGTAATCGCTGTAGTCTTCCACCACTTCCGCTTCTGCGTGCTTGAACACCAGGCGGGCATCGATGCGCACCACAATCTTCTTCGGCAGCCACACTTCCTCGTTGAGGCGTTCCTGCTCGAAGTAAATGGTGGAGCCCGGCGACAGCGTCAGAATGAACAGGCCGAATCGGGCCGGACGAATCACCTGCGCTTCCATCCGAACCCACTCGGTGTCCACTTTATCGATCCACAGTTTGCCCCGAATCGCCTGCAGGAAAGTGCCCTCCTGGGAATGCGGATGATAGTCGCTTCGCGGTTCCGTAACGATCACCCAGGCGTCATGACCATCCACCTTCTCTTCTCCGGCAAGTTGAAAATTAAATGCGCGCAGAATCTCGTCGCGCAGCTCCTGGCGTTTCTTCCGGTCTTTCTCTTCGGCTTCCTGCAACCGGCCGTTTTCCGACTCGCGCTTGCGCTTGTCCACCTCTTTGTCAAAGCGTTCCTGTTCCTTTTTCTGGCCGTCCTCGTTGAGCGGCTTGTCGTTCTTCGCGATGCGCCGGTCGAACGGTTCGCCGTACAGGATCACGGTCTCGTAGGTGCTGGATTCTTTCGCGGAGAAATGACCCTGGCCGTCGCCTTTGAGTTCCTCAACGCGGTGACGGAAGGTGTAGTTGTGCGCGCGTTGCCAGTTCACCTGATCGTGCTGGGCAGACTTGCGGACGATGTCGATCGCGTCGTCTGCTGCTACGGCTGAGCACAGCAGACACGCAACAAGCGCGGGCGCACAAATCACGAAGGCAGTCTCAAAGACAGATCTTCGCACAGCTTCACGAACTGATCCACCCAGGCGCGCGCAGCCTCGTCGCCGGACGCCGAGTTCCGCATAGTTGGCAGCGTAGTGCCCATGGCGTGCCAGCACCAGTTCTGGATCGACCAGAAATGCACCGCGAAAGGCAGTTTTCGCGCGAGCGATACGCCCCCCGCGAGGCGCGAGAGTTTGCCCGGATCCGCCGGGTCATCGTGAAATTCAGTGGCCAGCTTTTCCAGCCGCTTCCTGAAAGTGAATTCCAGCGTGGTAGCTTCCAGCGATACGGATAGCGCCTGGGCTTCCTGAATGAGTGACTGGATAGCCTCCGGGTCCAGATTCTCGGCGGAAAGAGCGTTTCGCAGCCTGCTGTTCAATGCGTAAGTCGCCGTTGAGCGCAGGGCTTCCGGTAGCGGCATGCGCAGGTCCGTCAGGAAACGCATCAGCGGAGCGTGATTCTCGTAGAGCTGGCGGTATTCGGATTCGGCGGTTTCCAGCGTGGAGTTGAGAATGAGTCCCAGGATGCGGCGCTGTTCGTCGCGAAACAGCGATTTCAGCGAGTAGGTGTTCTTGCCGAACCCCGAATCCATAATGCGAATCGCCTGGGTCAGATCGGCATGCGAGAAAGCGTGCAGAAGCTCGGAGGTCACGCGCTCGTACGATTTCTTGCCGCCGAATTCGCGCACGCCGGCGTGGATGTTGTGATCTCCGAAGTGCAACGCGCTGTAGGTGAGTGTTTGGGAGGCTTGCGTAATTTCCGAACACAGCCGGGCTCTCCCGACAGCGATGCGCGTGCGTCCGGCGTTCATGTTGTGCCGGTCTTCGGATTCCACCGAATAGCAGTACACGCGGGCTCTTTCAGGGTAATCGTCGAAGAGAGAGCTGATGGCGAAGTGAGCGGCCACGCGAGGGAGGGTGACCATGGCCGGCCGGACGGCGTCTTCGTAGATCGCCTTCCCGTCGCCCTTCTCGGCGATGTTGCTATGGGCCTTCGCGAGTTGTGCGAGGAACCGGCCCTCCAGCTTCACGCCCAAAACTTCTTCGGCAAGTTGCACCACGCGCCCGGCGTACTGGATCACCTGCACGGTTTCGATGCCCGACAATTCGGTAAAGAACCAGCCGCAGCTCGTATACATGAGCATGGCGTGCCGTTGAATTTCGAGCAGCTTCCAGACCTCCACCGTTTCCTTTTCGCTCAGCGGCCGCGACGCGTGCTTATCGAGGAACCGATCGCGCGAGTCTCCGGAGCGGTCGAGGATCACGCTGATATAGTCATTGCGGGCTTCCCACGGATCGCGAAGCAGTGCACCCGCCTTTTGCTCGTAAAGTGGCCCGATGCTGTCGCGCAGCCAGTCCAAAGCGGCACGCAGGGGCGCGCGCCATTCCTGGGTCCAGCCAGGCTGACCACCGGTATTGCAGCCGCAATTGGTGGACCACCGCCCCACGCCATGCACGCAGCTCCAAGCCGTGTTCTCGACGATTTGCGCCTCGTGCGTGGGGGGATTCTGCTCCAGGTATTCGGCGTAGTTGGTTAGCTTCACCGATTCGTCGGCATCGACATGCTCCAGCGCCCAAGCCAGCGCCATTTCGCCGAAGCTGTGGTGATGGCCGTAGGTTTCGCCGTCGGTGGCGATATGCATTAACTGGGGCCAGTTGCGGTCATCCGAGAAGCCGCTCATCAGACGATTGGCGAATTTCTCGCCGTCGCTGAGCAAGCCCTCGAAGGCGACTGCCTGCGATACCGGTCCGTCGTAGAAGAAAATGGCGATCGGCCGCCCGGACGCCGTTTCGCAATGGTACGCGCGCGTGGGATCGATGCGCGATCCCGAGACATCTTCCCAATCCCCGTTGCCGATCGCGCGCACGGCCTGCGCCTGCGTGGGCGCGAGCACGGTAAAGCGGATTCCGAAGTCCGCGAGAATCGAGAGCGTCTCCAGATCCACGGCGGTTTCCGGCAGCCACATTCCTTCGGGATCGCGGCCGAAACGGTGTTTGAAATCCTCAATGCCCCAGCGCACCTGCGTGTACTTGTCGCGGGCATTGGCCAGCGGCATGATCATGTGGTTGTAGCACTGCGCCATGGCTGAGCCATGCCCGCTGAATCGAGCCGCGCTGCACCGGTCCGCCTGCAGAATCAGCTCATAGGTGTCCGGCGTTTTGTCCTGCATCCACGAAAGCAAGGTCGGCCCAAAATTGAAGCTGATGTTCTGATAGTTGTTGACGATTCGCGCGATGCGCTGCTGGTCGTCCAGAATGCGCGCGACGGCGTTGGTGGCGTAACATTCCGCGGTGACGCGCTCGTTCCAATCGTGGTAAGGATACGCGGAATCCTGTTGCTCGATGGTCTCCAGCCAGGGATTCTCGCGGGGCGGCTGGTAACAGTGGCAGTGGATGCAAAGATATCGCATAGGTAAGCTTGAGCCTTATCCTGGCATAATGGAGCGGTGAAGCTTCCCATCATTGTGCTCATGGCGTTCACCGCCACATATGGCCAGGATACCGCGCGCGTGGGCCGGTTTTTTGAACAGTATTTTCATTTCAAACCGAGTGACGCGACTGCTGCGGGCTTCCACGAGCATGACGCTCAACTGGAGAATCCATCTCAGGAAACCCGCGCGGCCGAAGCCGCTTTCCTGCACGGAGCCGAGCGCGAATTCTCCGCCGAACCGCCGTCCATTGACCGGGATCTGCTGCTGACGCACATTCGCGGGGATCTGCTGGAACTGGAACAGGTTCGCATGTGGCAGAAAAATCCGGACAACTATTCCAGCGGCCTCACCAACAGCATTTTCATTCTTATCGCCCGCACATTCGCTTCGCCCGAAGCGCGGCTGCGCAGCGTGGTGGCCCGCGAGCGTCTGATGCCCGCCGTGCTGGAAACGGCCCGCGCGAACCTGAAGAACCCGCCCCGGATCTACACCGAAGTGGCCATCGAACAAATGCCCGGCATCATCAGCTTTTTCGAACACGATGTGCCGGAGGCATTCCATGCTGTGAGCGATCAGGGCCTGCTGGACGAATTTCACAAATCCAACGGCGCCGCGGTCGAAGCGCTGCGGGCCTATGAGAAATGGCTGAAAAGCGACCTGCTGCCGCGCTCGCACGGAGATTTCCGGCTGGGCGAGGATCTCTATCGGCGCAAGCTCCAGTACAACGAGATGGTGACCACATCGCTCGACGACCTGCTGCGCGCCGGCTATGACAACATGCGCGGTAATCAACGATGGTTCCAGGAAGTGGCCGCCAAAGTGGATCCGAAGAAGACGCCGATGGAAGTCCTCGCCGACCTCGCCCACGATCATCCCACCGCCGACGGCCTGCTGGACGCGTTTCGCAACACGCTCGGGGGCCTGCACGATTTTATTCTGGAACACCACATCGTTACCATTCCATCCGATGTGCGGCCGATTGTCGAAGAAACGCCGCCGTTCATGCGCGCGCTGAGTTCGGCATCCATGGATACCCCGGGGCCGTTTGAGACCGTAGCCACCGAAGCATTCTTCAACGTGACATTGCCGGAAGCGAGCTGGCCGAAGCAGGATGTGGAAGAGTATCTGGAGGGATTCAACAAAGGGACCCTGGTGAGCACCGCCGACCATGAAGTCTACCCTGGCCACTACGTCCAGTTCCTGTGGGTGAAGCAGGCGCCTTCCAAAGTGCGCAAGCTGTTCGGGTGCAGTTCGAACTCGGAGGGATGGGCGCATTACAGCGAGCAGATGATGCTGGACCAGGGCTTCGGCAACGGCGATCCAATGATTCGCCTCGGTCAGCTTCAGGATGCACTGTTGCGCAATGCGCGCTACATCGTCGGCATCGAGATGCACACCGGAAAGATGACCTTCGATCAGGCCGTGGATTTCTTCGTGAAGGAAGGATACCAGTCGCGCGAGAACGCGGTTCGCGAGACCAAGCGCGGCACTTCAGATCCCACGTACCTGGTCTACACGCTGGGCAAGATGGAGATCATGCGGCTTCGCGAGGATTACAAGAAGAAGATGGGCGCGGCGTACAGCCTGGAGGATTTCCACAACGAATTTCTGAAGCAGGGGTATCCACCCGTGGCCCTGGTTCGGCGGGCGCTGCTCGGCTCTGGGCAGTGATGCCGGTCCGACCGCCTCTTCAGTACACAAAAGGGACCAACCGGAAGCGGGTTCGCTGGCAATAGTCGGCGTAACCCGCCAGTTCCCGGCGAAGCGTCTTCTCCTCGTTAATCAGTCGGTAGACGAGCACCGGGAGGAGCAGCGCAAACACCGGCAACGCCACGTAAGATCCCAGCGCCAACGGCGTCGCGAGAATCAGCAGCAGGAAACCCGAGTACATGGGGTGCCTCACGATGCGGTACGGGCCCGTCGAGACGACCTTCTGTCCCGTCTCGACTCGAATCGTGCTGGAGGCGAATGTATTCGCGCGCATCACCTGAAAGACGACGAGAAACCCGCAGAGCACGAAGGCATCGGCGAGCACGATGAGCCACGAGGGTGCTCTTCCCGCGATTGAGCGCGACCAGCCTAACCGATAATCGAAACCAGGAAGCGTGAGGCCGACAATCCACAACGGTATCCACATCAACCGGAACAGCTTCTGCTCTTTTGCGGGCTCGCTGTTCTGCAGCCGGCGTTCCAGAAGCTGCGGGTCATGGCGGAAAAAGTATGCCGTGAAGGCGATGCTGCTGCCAATAAAGATCCCCAAAAACACCCAGCCGGGCCAGAACCACGGTGTGCCGGCGGGAAGTAAGATCAGCGCGGCCGCGAGCGGCGCCATGATCGCGAAGCGCAACGCCAGCCTACGAATTACATTCATTCCGATTGCACAATAGCCGAACTCCACCGGTTCCGCAATGCCGCCCGTGAGAAACTACGAATTCGGGAGACACTTCGCTGTAATGAAAATCGCGCGCGTACACGAATTCGGGGGACCGGAGAAGATTCAGTTCGATGACGTGCCCGTGCCCGCGCCGGGGACGGGCGAAGCGCTGGTGAAAGTCGCAGCCTCGGGCGTTAATTTTATCGACACGTATCATCGCAGCGGGTTGTACAAATTCGATCTGCCGGTGGCGCTGGGGTCGGAAGGTGCGGGGACGGTGGAATCGGTGGGACCGGGCGTCGAAGATGTGCATCCCGGCGACCGGGTCGCCTGGGCGATGGTGCGCGGTTCGTATGCCGAATACGCCGTGGTTCCGGCTGCGCGGCTCAATCTGCTTCCCGCTCACGTCGATTTCAAGCTTGCCGCCGCCAGCATGCTGCAGGGCATGACCGCGCATTACCTCACCCACTCGACGTTCCTGCTCAAGCCCGAGCACACCTGTCTGGTTCACGCCGCGGCCGGTGGAACGGGATTGCTCATTGTGCAAATGGCGAAGATGCTGGGTGCGCGCGTTCTGGGCACTGTGTCAACGGAAGAAAAAGCACGACAGGCACGCGATGCCGGGGTGAACCACGCGATCCTCTACACCAGCGTAGATTTCGCTGAAGAGACAAAGAAGCACACGGACGGCCAGGGCGTGCATGTGGTTTACGATTCGGTGGGCAAGTCGGTGTTCCTGAAGAGTCTTGATTGCCTGCGGCCCCGCGGCCTGATGGTGAGTTTCGGCAACGCCAGCGGACCCGCGCCCGCCATTGAGCCGCTGCTGCTGACGCAAAAGGGCTCGCTGTATCTCACGCGGCCAAGCCTCGCGAACTACGTGGCGACGCGTGAAGAACTGCACTGGCGCGCAGGCGACGTGCTACGGTGGATTTCCGAGGGCCGGTTGCGTGTCCATATTGGCGGCGAATACCGGCTGGAAGACGCGGCTCAGGCGCATCGCGATCTGGAAGGGCGCGGAACCACGGGAAAGTTGATCTTGATTCCATGAAAGCCCTCACCAACCGGTTCGCCGATCTCAAGGTCGACGCGTTGCTCATTGCGGCGCTGCCGAATATTCGCTATCTCAGCGGGTTCACCGGAAGCAATGCGCTGCTCTTGGTGACTCCGGGCGGGAACACGCTGTTCACCGATCCGCGTTACACCATTCAGGCCGCGCAGGAGACCTCCGGCTGCGTGGTGAAGACGGCGCGTGGTCCGCTGATCGCCGAAGCCGCGCAAATCGTCAAACGGCGGAGGCTGAGGCGAATTGGCTTCGAGCGGGGGCGCCTGCTGTTCGACACATGGCAGCGCCTCAAGGAAGCGTTACCGCTTGGGGCGGCGCTGAAGCCCGTTGGTCCGGTGGTGGAAGAGTTGCGGATGGTGAAGACGCCCGAGGAGATAGCGCGCATTCGCGGCGCCGTTATCTGCAATTCGCTGGCATTCGAAGCCACGCTGCCGCGGATTCGGCCGGGTGCGCGGGAGTCCGAAATTGCCGCCGAACTGGAGTATCAGATGCGGCGGCACGAAGCCGAGAAGGCCTCATTCGATACGCTGGTCGCGGCAGGCCCTCGTTCGGCTTTGGTTCACGCGCAGCCGACCGCCGAACCGGTAAGGGCTAATCAATTACTATTGATAGATATGGGCGCGACCCGGGCCGGTTATGTAAGCGACATGACGCGCACACTGTTTCTGGGCAAACCGGGCCGGAAAGTCCGCGGCATGTACGACAGCGTGCTAACCGCGCAGCTTGCCGGAATTGCCGCCGTCCGCGAAGGCGTAATGGCGGAAGAAGTGGACCGCGCTGCGCGACGCGTTCTGCGCACTGCCGGGCTCGACAAAGCGTTCGTGCATTCCACCGGCCACGGGCTTGGCCTGGAAATTCACGAAGCGCCCCGTCTCGGCAAGAAGGACAAGACACGTTTGCGCGCGGGCATGGCCATCACCATTGAACCCGGCGTATATGTGGAGGGCTTCGGCGGAATTCGCATTGAAGACACTGTGGTGGTGACCGCCAATGGATGCGAGGTTCTGACGCCCACCACGAAGGAGTTCATCGAACTCTGACCGATTGAACATGACCATTGACGAAATCAGGGAGTTGATCCAGCTCATCGTCGAGACTGGCGTGGCGGAAATCGAGTTGCAACGTGGCGAAAACCGCGTGCGCATACGGCGCACATTCGGAACTACCACCGATGTTGCGGTGCCGCAGACTCCGGAGCCGGCTTCTTCGCTGTCCGATGCGGGTCAGCCGGCAACTTCCCATTCGGCTCTCACGCCGCATACGAGCACCCAGCATTCCGGCGCCGGCGCAGCCGTTGCCGCCGCGCCCGACACCATTCTGGTGAAGTCTCCCATCGTGGGCACTTACTACGATGCGCCCTCGCCTGGCACCCCGCCGTTCGTGAAGGTTGGCGACGCTGTGGAACCCGGCCAGGTTCTCTGCATCATCGAGTCCATGAAGCTCATGAACGAGATTGAAGCCGAAGTGGCCGGAACCATCATGAGCAAGCTGACCGAAAACGGCCGGCCAGTGGAATACGGAGAGGCGCTGTTCGGCGTGCGGCCGCGTTGATCGCTGTGTACGTGTTGATTGAGCCCGTGTTGACCAAGCATGTTTCGTAAGATCCTCATCGCCAACCGCGGCGAAATTGCGGTTCGTGTTATCTCCGCCTGCAAGGATCTGGGCATCCGCACCGTCGCCGTCTATTCCGAAGCGGACCGCCACAGCCTGCACGTCCGCTTCGCCGACGAAGCCATTTGTATCGGGCCGGCCCGCAGCTCGCGCAGCTATCTGGACATTCCCGCCGTGATCAGCGCGGCGGAAATCACCAATGCCGATGCCGTTCATCCTGGCTATGGTTTCCTGAGCGAGAATGCGGATTTCGCGGAAGTGTGCGAGACCTCGGGCCTGCGCTTTATCGGGCCGAAGCCGGACGTGATTCGCGCGATGGGCGTCAAGCAGCGCGCACGCGTGGCCATGCAGGCAGCCGGGGTGCCCATCGTCCCCGGGTCAAAAGGCATTCTGCAAAGCGCGGAAGAAGCGTGTGGTGTTGCGAACGAGATTGGTTTCCCGGTGATGTTGAAAGCGTCGGCCGGAGGCGGCGGGCGTGGCATGCGCGTGGTGCGCGAGAGCGCCGAGTTGCCTGCGTTGTTCGCACAAGCACAGTCCGAGGCAATAGCGGCGTTTTCTTGCGGCGATCTGTACCTTGAGAAATATGTGGAAGCGCCGCGGCACATCGAATTTCAGGTCATTGCCGACGAGCATGGCGATGTGGAGATTCTGGGCGAGCGTGAATGTTCCATCCAGCGCAGGCATCAGAAGCTGATTGAAGAGTCGCCATCAACGGCAGTCACTCCGGAGATGCGCCGGCGGATGTCCGATGTATTGCGCGAGGCCATGCGGCAGGTGGGCTACACCAACGCAGGCACCGTGGAGTTTGTGATGGACGCCACGGGCAGTCTATATTTCATTGAGGTGAACGCGCGCATTCAGGTAGAGCACCCGGTTACCGAGTGCGTTACCGGCATCGATCTGGTGCGCAGCCAGATTCTGATCGCGGCCGGCCATCGCCTCCAGGACATTCTGCCTCGGCCCGTGGTGTTGCGCGGGCACGCCATCGAGTGCCGCATCAACGCGGAGAACCCGGATACGTTCGCGCCGTCACCGGGCCGTATCACCGGCCTGAATCTGCCCGGCGGTCCCGGTATTCGCGTGGACACGGCCGCATACACCGACGGGGTGATTACGCCTTACTATGATTCGCTGGTGGCAAAGCTGATCGCCTATGGCGAGAGCCGCGACGAAGCCATCGCCCGCATGAAACGCGCGCTGGATATGTTCGTGGTGGAAGGGATCTACTGCACCATTCCGCTGCACCAGCGGGTTCTATCCGACGCCGATTTCCTGGCCGGGCGGTACGACACGACGTTTTTGAATAAGAAGTGATGCGGGCGGCTATTCCTTCACCGTGAGCTGATTCACCACGCTCTTCACGCCCTTCACGTGTTTGGAGAGCCTCTCAGCTTTTTGGCGGGCCTTGTCGCTGTCGACAGGGCCCTTCAGCGTTACGACGCCGTCGGTCACCTGAACATCGATGGCTCCGCCTTTGACCTCCTGATCGCCGGCAAGGCGCATCATCACCTGATCGCGAATCGAGTCGTCAGTGACCGGTGTCTTGTATTTGTCGCCTGCAAACGCCAGCCCGGCGTCGAGACCCAGGGTTGCGGTTGCTGAGGAACCGTGGGCGATCAAAGCCAGCGGCGTAAGAAGGAGGACGGCAGCAAGGATTCTCATGCTCACTCCATTATCGCGGAAGAGTCGCCGGTCATTGACCGCCAGTCGATGGCGTTGAGGAAAGCCGGGTCCTCGCGCCAGCCTGCGCGGACCTTCACGAATAGTTCCAGGAACACTTTCTTCGAAAACAGCGACTCCATTTCCATGCGGGCCCCGGTGCCGATGCTTTTGAGCATGGCGCCTTTCGCCCCGATGACAATGGCCTTCTGGCCTGCTCGCTCCACAAAAATCGTTGCGGCGATGCGCAGCAGCTTGCTGTTGTCCTCCCAATTGTCGACGAGCACGGCAATGGAGTGGGGCACTTCCTGGCGCGCGGCGGCCAGGATCTTTTCGCGAATGATCTCGGCGGCGAGGAAGCGCTCCGGCTGGTCGGTAATGTAATCGGGGGGAAAGTATTGTGGCCCTTCCGGCAATCGCGCGACGATCGCTTTCCGCAGAGCATCGAGCCCGTCGCCGGCGATGGCCGAAACCGGGAAGTACTCGGCGAAATCATGTAACTGCCGGTATTGCTCAATGAGCGGCAAGAGGGTGCGCTTGTCGGCGATTCGATCGATCTTGTTCAGAAGCAGAAAGACGGGACTCGAGATCTTACGGGCCAGGTCGACGGCTTCGCGGTCCGCCGCGGTGACCGGAGCGGCCGCATCGGCGACAAACAGGATCAGATCGCGCTCGTCAACTGATGCCCGCACGGTCTCCATCATGCGCTTGTTGAACAGATTGTCGGATTTGTGAATACCCGGAGTGTCGATGAAGACGATCTGTGCACCAGGTTCGTTCACCACGCCCTGAATGGATGTGCGCGTGGTCTGCGGCTTTTCCGAAACAATGGCCAGCTTGCTGCCGGTGAGCGCGTTCAGCAGCGTGGATTTGCCCGCGTTGGGGCGCCCGATGATGGACACGAACCCGGAGCGATGTTCAGGCATGAGTTTTTGATTCAGCGCGGCACACACGAACCTGCTCAACACGCAGTTCGTCGCCGGCGATCACTTCAATGCGGATGCCTTCGCGTTCCACGGTCTCACCGGGGCGCGGAACATGGCCCAGCCACTCCGTCACCAGGCCGCCGATGGTAGTCGATTCGGTCTCTTCCTGCGGGCGGAAATCCAGCAGGTCGTGCAGACGATCCAGATCCAGGCTGCCGGGTACGACATAGCGGCCTTTGCTCTCTTCGCGGACGTCGCGCTCCGGCTCGTGTTCGTCATGTATTTCACCAAGAATCTCTTCCACCAGATCTTCCATGGTGGCAATGCCGGCGGTGTTGCCGTACTCGTCAATCACCACCACCATCTGCACCGATTCCTGCTGCATCTCGCGCAACAGATCGTTTACAGGCTTGGTTTCGGGGACGGCGCGGATGGGCCGAAGCAGATCGCGAATACCCGTTAGTTTATGATCCTGCGCGCCCGCCTCAAACAGATCGCGCACGTGCACGAAGCCGATAATGCGGTCGATATTGCCCTCGAAAACCGGGATGCGCGAGTACTGTTCGGTCACCACAAGCTGGCGCAGGCGGTCGAGCGAGGCGTCAACCGGAATGGCCACGATGTTGGGGCGCGGCGTCATCACCTCGCGCACCGTCTTGTCGCCGAAGGCCACCACCGATTCAATAAGCTTGCGGTCCTCTTCTTCGAGGATTCCCTCTTCCTCTCCGGCGGAAATGAGGGCATCGATGTGTTCGGCGGCGGTGGGCGGCTGCGCTGCGGCCTGATCGGGCCGCGCCAACTCAACCAGAGACTCGAAAAAGCCAAGCACTGCAACCAGCGGCTTCACGATGAAAACCATGGTGCGCAGCAGAGGCATCAGCGGGATCAGCCAACGGCCCGACGTCTTGCGATACAGGATGTGCGGGATCACCCACGTCGTAACCAGCATGATGAGCCACGAAAGGCCCAGAGCTTCGATAGAAGCCTGCCACAGCGCCTCGCCCGTTCCGATGCTGGACGCGAATAGAGCCACGGCGAGCGCCAGCAGCAGGGTGTGTTTCATGAGGGAGAACGCCAGCGCGCCACGTTCGACGCTGAGGCCCATGCGGTCCTGCAGAGATTCCTTGAATAGTTCGAGCGCCGGTAACTCGCGCGGGCGCAGCCGTACCGCCTCCATGTGGAGCACCTGTACAACTGTGACGAGGCACAGGAACGCGCCGATGAGAATGACCGCGATGACTGCGAAGGCGATCATGGCGTCACCGGGCGGGCGTTTCTGGAGAAACGCGACTGTCGTCGCGTGTCCACGGGCGCGTCCTGGGCACGCGGCCGAGCCGCGTTAACAGGGGGGCGGTCCACGCGCTCGATGAGGGCTGCGGGCAGATTGAGGCGGCGGCGCCAGCGTTGTTCGATACGGCGCATCTCGCCATGGTCGCGCTCGTGATCCATGCCCGTCAGATGAAGGACACCATGCAGCATGAGCACGCGCACCTCTTCATCGACCGAATGGCCGTACCGAGCGGCCTGTTCGCGAGCCCGGTCGAGGGAGATGGCGATCTCGCCGAGTTGTCCGTTGGCCGCCGCGGTGAAGGACAGCACGTCGGTCGCGGAATCGCTCCCGCGGAATTGACGGTTGAGGCGGCGGAGCTCGCCGTCATCCGTGATGAGGCAATCGAACGCCCGCCCATCGGCGACGTCGTCTTCCAGCCGCCGCGCAAATTCCAGCAGCGGCCGCCTGCGCAGCGCACGTGCGGGGATGCGATAGAGAATCGAGCTTCGCTCGGAAGCCATGGCGGTGTCAATCTATTCCTGTATGTCGCCGTTGAGCTGCGTTGCGGCGGGTTCTGCCAACGTGGGTTCGGATGGCGGCGGGTCGGTGGCCAGTCTCAGCGTAAGCTGCCGGCCGATGCCGAGAGTGTCGTTATAGCGCTCGTACGCTTTCACGATGCGTTGCACCAGGCTGTGGCGAACAACGTCACGTTCGTCGAAGTAAACGAAGCTGATGCCCTCAACGCCCTTGAGTACCTCGACGGCATCGGTGAGCCCGCAGCGCTTGCCGCCGGGCAGGTCGATCTGGGTGAGGTCGCCGTTGACCACCATTTTGGAGTTGAACCCCTGACGCGTTAGCACCATCTTCATCTGCTCCGCGGTGCTGTTCTGCGCTTCGTCGAGAATGATAAAGCTGTCGTTCAGGGTGCGGCCGCGCATGAAGGCGATGGGCGCCACTTCAATCACGTTACGCTCGAGGAGTTTCTCCACCTTCTCTCCTTCCAGCATGTCGTACAGCGCGTCATAGAGCGGGCGGAGGTATGGATCAACTTTTTCCTGCAGCGTGCCGGGCAGGAATCCCAGGCGCTCGCCGGCCTCCACCGCCGGGCGAGTCAGAATAATTCGGCTAACACTCTTGTTCAGCAGCGCTGAGATGCCCATTGCAACGGCCAGATACGTTTTGCCGGTGCCTGCCGGGCCGACGCCGAAGGTAAGATCGTTGCGCTCGATGGCTTCGAGATAACGCCGCTGGTTGATGGTTTTGGGGGCAAGCGTCTTCTTCCCGAAGTTGCGTTGACGGCCGCTGTGCACCAGAGCGCGAAGAGTGACGTCGGCGTCCTCTGCCACTACGCGCAGATATGAGTTCAGGTCGCCGTTTTTGAATTGATGGCCTTCTTTCACCAGCGCGACATAATCTTCCAGAATCGCGGCCGCGCGGATGACGGCGGGCTCTTCGCCGTCTAGCTCCAGACAGTCGTTGAGCAGGCGCGTGCTGACGTTGAGGCCCGATTCCAGCACACGAATATTCTCGTCACGGGTCCCGAACAGGGACTCCACCCCACGGGAAATCTGAACGGCAAGTCTCATCCTGCGAGGGGGGGCATTGAGAGAGGGAACCGCGAGGCGCGTTCCACAGCCGAACCCGCTCCAGGCGAGCCAGCCGCGATCATCCGCTTGCGCGGAGGAAAAGCAAACATCCGTGAACTATTGTACCGCAGGAGGCGCTGAATGCTAACGTGGCTGACGCGGCTTATCCGGCTTTTGCTACCCCGCCCACGTATAATCAGAGCGATGGACGTGTATGACGAGCTGTTCCGGCTGCGCCGCCTTGGGCAGAAGTGCGCCCTGGCGACGATTGTACAGGTGAACGGCTCGATCCCGAGCTATGAGAGCGCCAAGCTGCTGGTGCGCGAAGACGGGTCCATGGTGGGGACGATCGGCGGCGGCTGCGTTGAGGCGGAGGTATGGAACGCGGCGCGCGAGGTGATGGAAACGGAGCGGCCGAAGCATCTGAATTTCAGCCTTGGGCAGGACGCCGCTTACGATAACGGCCTGATCTGCGGAGGGCAGCTCAGCGTGTTTGTAGAGCCGGTGGTGCCGCTGCCGCGTGTGTTCATTTTTGGCGCCGGACACATTTCGAAGAGCCTTTCGAAAGTAGCTGCGATGGCGGGATTCGACAGCGTGGTCGTGGATAATCGCGAGCAGTTCGCCAGCCGCGAGCGCTTTCCCGATGCGTCCGAAGTGTACGCAGAGGAATACGACGAGGTCTTCCCGAAGTTGCCCATCAGCGACACCAGTTACGTGGTGATTGTCACGCGTGGGCATCGCGACGACATGCGTGTGTTGCGGCACGCGGTGAACACTCCGGCGCGCTATATCGCGATGATCGGCAGCAAGCGCAAGGTGCTAGGCGTAGTGAAGGAACTGGAGAAGGACGGAATCCCGCACGCGGCTTTCGAGCGCATTTTCGCTCCAATGGGCTTCGATATTGGCGCCATCACGCCGGAAGAGATCGCCATCGCGGTGGTTGCCGAGATGATCGCCGTCCGCCGCAATGCGGATTCAGCGTGGCGGTCGTTGTCGAAATCGATTTTTGCAAACGAGACTTCGCGGGTTCCGGCGAAGTGACTCGCGGAGACATAGCCGGCGTCATCTTGGCCGCTGGCGCGTCCAGCCGCATGGGAAAGCCGAAGGCGCTGCTCGAATACAAGGGCGAAGCGTTCCTTAGCCGGCTGAGCCGAATTCTGGGCGAAGTTTGCGGGCGAGTGGTTGTGGTGCTCGGGCACGATGCGGAGAGAGTCCGCCCTGTTGTGCCCGGAGGCGTCGAAATTGCCGTGAATCCCGCGCCGGAACTTGGCATGTTGAGCTCGCTACAGTGCGGATTCAGCGTCGCTCGCGGCTCCGAGGCCGTGCTGTTTCTGCCGGTGGACTACGGCGCCGTAGAAGGCCGAACGGTCGCGCGGATTGCCGCCGAGGTGGGCAACGCGGACATCATCGTTCCTGTATTTGAGGGGCTCCATGGCCATCCGGTTTGTGTCTCGCGGCGAATCACAGCGGAATTGCTCGCGCTTCCAGTGACGGCTCAAGCCCGCGACGTAATCCATCGCCACCGGGCTTCAACGTTGTACGTCGCCGTTGACGATGCCGGCATCGTGAATGACGTGGACACGCCCGAGGAATACCGTGCGCTTGTTGAGGCCGGGCGATGAAGTTAAGGTTACGGCTCGCCATCCGTATCCTGATCGCCCTGGTCCTGGTCCTGCTGGCGGCAGGTTTCGCCGCGCCGTACATCGACGCCGGGGCCTTCCGAACCAGAGTACAGGCTGCTCTGGAGGGCGCTCTGGGACGGCGGGTGCACATCGGCAATGTTCATTACAATCTGTTCAACGGACCCGGTTTTGAGGTCGACGATGTCCTCATCGACGACGAACCACGGGCGGGCATTGAACCGTTCATCCACGTCGCGTCACTGAAGGCGAGCATTCGCCTGACTAGTTTGTTCGGTGGAAGACTCGCGTTCTCCACGCTGCGCCTGGACGAACCGACAGTGAACCTGGTGCGTCCGGACAGTGATTCCTGGAACATCCAGCCGTGGGTGGCGCGGATGATCGCCGGAGCCAACGGATCCCCCGAGAGCTTCCCCGATATCGAGGTGCGCGCGGGACGGTTGAATTTCAAATTCGGCGACACGAAATCGGTCTTTTATGTTTCCGATGCAGACGTGGACGTGTACCCGCGATCCACCGGCGAACTGATTGTGAAGTTCGAGGGCTCGCCCGCTCGCACCGATCGCGGAGCGCAGGGGTTCGGCATGCTAAGCGGACGCGGGACCGTGCGCCTGGGCGTCGGAGGCGAAAATCAAATCGCCATGACCCTGGAGATGGAGCGCACCTCCATCACGGAATTGGATCATCTGTTCGGCATGCCCGACCGCGGCGTTCATGGTACGGTGACGGCTCGGGCGCATCTAAGCGGCCCGGTAATCCACCCGCAAGTGACTGGGGATCTGACCGTTCAGGATGTGCATCGCTGGGATCTAAGCACGCCCGCGAGCGGCGAAGCGTGGACGGTGCCATGGCGAGGTTCCCTCGATCTCCGCTCGCAGCGGATCGATCTTGAGAGCGAATCGTCGGCGGGGCAAGCCGCGGCCGTCGCCATCAAGGTGAGCGTGTCCGATTATTTGTCGAATCCGAAGTGGGAGATTACCGCGGCGCTGAACGGTTTGCCGGCCGCATCGTTGCTGGGCACGGCGCGACATATGGGTCTTCCGCTCCCTGACACTGTGATGGTCCAGGGCAGCGTGAGTGGATCATTTACTTATTCGAGAGAGCAGGGGTTGGCGGGGCAGGTGGAGCTTGCGGACGCCTCAATCACGGTTCCCGAAGCCGGGTCGGCACACATGGAGCGCGCGCGGGCGATTATATCGGGCGAACAGGTCGCCTTCGGCCCCGCCACTGTAACGCTGGATGATGGGCAAAGCGGCGACGTATCGGCGACATGGGACGGAAGCGCGCCAGCGGTGAAAGTGGAAGTGCAAAGCCACGGCGTGAGCATCGCGCGATTGCGCAATGCCGCATCGATTCTGCTGGGAGATGCATCCGTAGCCTTACTGGATGCGGCGCGCGGAGGCGTGGTGCGCGGCTTGCTGGAATACGAACAGAAGGGCGACGATCCGGGAACGTGGACCGGCGATTATATCGTGCAGAACGCGGAGTTTGATGTCGACGGCCTGGCCGCGCCCGTGCGAGTGGAAACGGCGAGCATCGCCACTGGCCCGGCTGAACTCGCCATCACGAAGCTTCGAGGCAGGGCGGGGAAGATCGCGTTCGACGCCGATTATCGCGGCGCACCGCACCCGGGAGCTCCCGCGCGTTTGCGGCTTGCCCTCGGCGACGCCAAACTAGGTGAGTTGCAGCGCTTGCTAATGCCGTCGCTGCTCCGTCCGGAGAGCCTGCTCACTCGTCTGCGGCTGCGGCGCGCGGCGGTACCCACGTGGCTGAGGGAGCGCAATATCGAAGGAACGGTGCAAGTGAAATCGTTGTCGCTTGGCGACACCGTTCTGGGAAGTGTCAGCGGCCGCCTTCACTGGAACGGCACGGCGGTAACTTTGCGCGACGTGGCCTGGGCGCTGGGCGATGCGTCCGGCACAGCCGAGATGACCATCTCTCTTGCCGGCCCGGAGCCGAAATATCATCTGGCGGGGAGCCTGCAGGACATCCCGTGGCGCGATGGAGGTCTCGACGTGGAAGGCACGCTGGAGACGCGCGGCGCAGGCGCCGACTTGCTGGCCAACGCGCGCATGGAAGGAACTTTCGACGCTCGCGGCTCCACGGTAGCGCCTGACGTGACCTTTGATGAGATCTCCGGGAGCTATCATTACGCGGGTGCGGCGGTGCCACGGCTCACGCTGGAAAAAGTCCAGGCGCGGCAGGAGCGCGACACGCTCACTGGGGAGGGGTTCTCGCAGACCGATGGCCGCATCATGCTCGATCTCACCAGCGGCCGCAGGCAGATTCGTTATGTCGCTTCCGGTGTGGCGCTGGCGGCGCCGGCCGCGGAGCCACGCTGATGCTGTTGCCGTATCTTCATCGCGTGGCCGCGCGAGAGGATCTCACCGCAGGAGATGCGCACGACGCGATGCTGGCCATCCTGGGCGGAGAAGCCACCGTTCCACAGGTTGCCGCGTTTCTGGTCGCTTTGCGTATGAAGGGTGAGACTGCGGCCGAGCTTACCGGTTTTGCACGAGCGATGCGTGAAAAATCGCATTGGGTTGACGTGGCGCTCAACGGCGAGCCGCTGCTGGACACCTGCGGCACGGGCGGCGACGGCGCGTGCACGTTTAACATCTCCACCATCGCGGCATTTGTAACCGCGGGGGCGGGCGTGCGCGTGGCCAAGCATGGCAACCGCTCGATCTCCAGCCGCTGCGGGAGCGTCGATCTGCTGGAAGCGCTGGGAGTGAGGATTCTCCCGGATCCCGAGTTGGCCGCCGAAGCAATCCGCAAAATCGGCATCGGATTCCTGTTCGCGCCCGCGCATCATCCGGCCATGAAACACGCACAGCCCGCGCGGCATGAACTCAGGATGCGAACCGTTTTCAACCTGCTGGGACCATTGACCAATCCGGCGGGCGCGCAGCGGCAATTGATCGGCGCGCCGTCGGAAGAGGCCGCCGAACTGATGGCCCGTGCATTGGCCGAACTGGGGACCGAGCGGACTTTCGTGGTTCACGGCGATGGTGGGCTCGACGAGGTCAGCACGGTGGGTTTGACGATGGCGTTCGAGGTGGCGGAGGGCATCGTAAACAGGCAAGCTTGGATGCCGGAGGACTTCGGCTTGCCTCGGGCTTCGTTGGAGGATTTGCGCGGCGGAGACCTTGCGCAAAACGTCGAAATCGCGAATGCCGTGCTTCGTGGCGATGAGGGCCCGAAACGCGACATTGTGCTGGCCAATGCGGCAGCGGCGCTGGTGGCAGCCGGGCGCGCCGAAGGCTTGCGTAAAGGTGTTGTCCTGGCGGCCGAATCTATTGACTCCGGTGCGGCGCGGGAGAAGCTGCGGATGCTGGCGGAGTTCTCGACCCGCTGAGAGCCTACCCCACTAGTCCGACCCGATCGGTGGCCCATCAGGTGGATCGGCCGGTTTCTCGATAGTCAACTGCTCCGGGTGGTCCTCGTAGCGCTTGATCTGCGCGGAGGCGTAAGCGAAATGGGCGCGCTGGGCGGTGTCGGCGGTCCGCTGTGACAGCATCCAATTGCGAAGATCGTCCAGCTTTAAATACGCGAGAGCCCGCGCCTGCTCGGACGCCTCCGTGGTTTGCGCCAGCGACATCAGACGGTAGAGCACCACGTTGTCGATGGTACGTCCCACCTCGGCGTCCCGAATCGCGGTACGCGGCGTCTTCCAGGTTGCCGCGATCAGGCGGTCGATCACCTCGTCCAGACCCGGATTTTTCGCATCGCGCGAATGATAATCGACCAGCCGCGTCGCGCGTTCCGGATTCAGCAGCAGGGACACAGCCAGGTCGGCTGCGGCCTCCACTGGCGCCATTGAATCGAACGTGATGTGCGTTCGCGAGTGGAAGTCTTCGCGAGTGGTCTCATAACCCGGCGGGTGCGGCGGCAGCAGCTTCAGGATGCTCTCGGGCACGGCGAGCGCGGCCGGGTCGATGGTCTTCAGCACGGCATCGAGCGCGCGGCGCTGCTCGTCCGCTGGCACGATGTCGGCCACGGTTTGTCCATCGCCGCGCACTGCGTAGGAGTAAGTGAGACCGCCGATCACCTTAGTGGCCGCCTCCAACTGATAGCGGTGGAACATGTACACCGGCACCAGCACCTCTTCGAGCGTGCTCATGGGCGCGTCGAAACGAATCTTCTTTTCCGAAAATCCCGCCAGCGCCGTGGCGCGCACCTTCAGGATGCGATTCAATTCGTCGACGGCATTGTCACCGCTGTCCCAGAGATGTGCGATGGGATGTGCCCCGCCTGGGGCGCGAGCGTCACGGTCGGAGATATAGACGATTCCCTTGCCGCGCGCTTCCTCGAGGATCGCGTTCAGAGCCGACCGTTCGTCCGTTCCGGGTGCGAACTGCGAGTAGCCATAGCGGACCGCGATCTTGTCCCACTCGCCGATGCCGGTGGCGTAAGCGTCGCTCAGATCGATATTGCCCGCTGTGTCGAGCTTCACGAAGGGTGGCGGATAATCCATCACTGATGCGCGATGGTGCGCGCTGGCGGCGAAGTTGTGTTCCAGTCCCAGCGTGTGGCCCACCTCATGCGCGGCTAATTGCCTCAACCGCGCCAGCGCCATTTGTTCCATGCGCGGGTCTACCGGCTGGCCACGTTCGTACTTCGCGATTAATCCCGAGGCAATCAGGTAATCCTGGCGAACGCGCAGCGAGCCGAGAGTCACCTGGCCCTTGATGATCTCTCCGGTGCGTGGATCGAAAATCGGCGCACCGTAGGACCAGCCGCGCGTGGAGCGGTGTACCCACTCGATCAGGTTGTAGCGGATGTCCATGGGGTCGGCATCGGCGGGCAGCATTTCCACACGGAAAGCATTGCGAAAACCGGCCGCCTCGAATGCCTGCTCCCACCAGCGCGCGCCGTCGAGCAGGGCCGAACGAATGGGCTCCGGCGTTCCGGGGTCCAGATAATAAACGATCGGTTTCACCGGGTCGCTGACGGCGGCGGTCGGGTCGCGCTTTTCCAGCCTGTGGCGCACGATGAAGCGCCGGAGCACCGGCTCGGAAATGGGCTGCGCGTAATCCATGTAGCGCATGTCGAAGAAGCCGCTGCGAGGATCGTAGACACGCGGCGTGAAGGGCTGGTCAGGCAGCGCGATAAAGGAGTGATGCTCGCGCACCGTAAGCGAATCCGGACTGGGCGTCACCGATTGCACCCAGTCGCCGGCGTCCTTGCCGCTGAAGGTGAGGATAGCTTCGACTTCGGTGTTGCGCGGGAAATTGCGGGTGCGGTCGAGATAGATTGCGGACCGAATCGCATCCAGCGCGTACGTCCCCTGCTTCTCTTTATCGAGTGTTTCGGGGATGGCGTGCGCGTCGCGCAAATAGAAATTGGTGGCGTCCACCAGAACGCGGTCGCCATCTTCGGCTTCCACCGTAAAGCCAAAGATCACCGACTGCGCGAATGATTCTTCCACCGCGCGGCGTTCCTGCGCATCGTCGGTGACGGCTCGATAATCCTGGTTGGGCTGAACCAGCAGGATCTTCGGTCCGTAGCGCTCAAATCGGACCACAATTGCTCCACCCACCTGCCCGCGGTCAAGGCCGATGTCGTTCGATCCGATGCCGGCCGGCAGTGAGTGGACATAAAGGAAGTCCGCATTCCATCGTGAGATTTCGAGGAAAAGATGACCAGCCTTGGCATCGTAGAATATCGGAAAATAGCCGGGAAGCGGCGTCATCCCTTTGGTTTTTTCGGCGATGGTCGGCGGCGTTGCGGGCGTGGTCTCCGCCGCGGGGGTGGTCTGGGCGAGACCAAGGGCGGCTGCGGCGAGCAGCAGGAGGATTGTACGCATCTGACGATACTAGCGCGGTGAAAGCCCAAATCCGGCCAGGACAGGGAACCAAACCAGAAGTCGCTCGTATATAGGTCATGGCGACCCTCTGGCGCGACCTGCTCTTCGGCTTCCGGCTGCTCGGCAAGAACAAAGGCTTCACCTTTATAGCCGTCCTGGCGCTGGCACTGGGCATCGGTCCCAATACCGCCATCTTCAGCGTGATTTACGCCACGCTTCTGGCTCCCATGCCTTACCCGCATCCCGAGCAACTGGTGATGGTGTGGTCGAAGATACAGGGTAATAACAACGGCATCGCCGCCGGCGATTACCTTGATTGGGTCCGCGAAAGCAAGTCGTTCAAGGGCTTGTGGGCCTGGTCGGGCTTCAATGCGAACTTGACCGGGGCCGCGGAGCCGGAGCAGGTGAATGGCACCATGGCGACGCCGGGTTGGGTGGGCATGGGAGTGAAGCCGATAATGGGCCGCGACTTCCTGCCGGAGGAGGCCCAGCCTGGCAGGGATCATGAGGTTATCCTGCGGCACAAGCTCTGGGTACGGCGTTTTGGCGCGCGGCGCGATATCCTCGGCAGCCACATTCGCATCAACGGTGAACAGTACACCGTAGTGGGAGTGATGCCGCCGGGCCAGCAGGACCGCATGCCGGATGACTTGATTGTCCCCCTCGCCTTTAAGCCTGAGCAGATCAACCACGATTTTCACTGGCTGCTGGCAGTCGGCCGCCTGAAGGATGGTGTAAGCATCAAGCAGGCTCAGGCGGACATGGACGCGGTGACGAAGCACATTGGGGAAGTTTACCCGCAGGACAAAGGATGGGGCGCCAGCGTGGAGCCGCTGCATAACGACTTTCTGCCGAAAGAGAGAATCGCGAGTCTGTGGCTGCTCATGGGCGGCGTGGGCTTCGTGCTGCTGATCGCTTGTGCGAATGTCGCGAATCTGCTGCTGGCGCGGGGGACGGCGAGGCAGCGCGAAGTTGCGGTGCGGGCATCGCTGGGCGCGTCGCGAGGACGCCTGTTTGGGCAGTTGATTACGGAGAGCCTGGCGCTGGCATTGGCGGGCGGCGTGCTCGGAGTCGGTCTCGGCTGGGGAATTCTGAAGGCGGTGATGGCGTTCATGCCGCCAGACACCCTTCCCTCGGAAGCCGACGTTACGCTTAATGTGCCGGTGCTCCTGTTCACGCTCGCTGCGACGATGATCGCGGGCGTGCTCGCCGGGTGCGCGCCGGCTTGGCAGGCTGCGCGCCTGGATCTGAACGACACGCTGAAGCAATCGGGCCGGTCGCTCAGTACGGGCCGGCATTGGTTGCGGCGCACCTTGGTGGTGGCCGAGTTCACCTTGGCCCTGACGCTGCTCGCGGGCGCTGGCCTGGCCATCCACAGCTTCATGAAGCTAACCAGCCTCGACCTTGGCGTGCGCACGGATCACATCCTCACGTTCTATCTGCCGGTGCCGGACGGCCGCATCACACAGTCCGATCAAATCCGCAGTTACTACCGGCAAATGCTTGCGCGCATCGAGGCCGTACCGGGCGTGATGAATGCTTACGCGGGAACCGGTCTGCCGTTGGAGTATACCGGCTTCGGCATGCCCTTCTACGTCGCGGGCAAACCCTTCGCCAATCCCGCGGACAGGCCGGGCGCCGGTTTCCAGATGATCACCCCTGGGTATTTCGACACATTCGGCGTTCGCATGGTGCGCGGGCGGCGCTTCGACGAACATGACACGGCGGGCGCCCCACGCGTGATGATGGTGGATGAGAACTTCGTAAGGCGCTATCTGAAGGGCTCCGATCCATTGCGGCAGCGGATTGTGGTGGAGGATCTCATTCCTGGCGTGCAGAAGCTGGGGCCCGGTGTCGAGTGGCAGATCGTCGGCGTGTTTCACAATGTTCAATACGGTGGCCGGCCATCCGCCGACAGGGCTGTAATGTACGTGCCGTTTTGGCAGAGCCCTTGGCCAAGCGCTACCATCGCGGTGCGCACGGGCAGCGACCCCGCGGCTATGACGAAAAGCATAGCGGCGGCGGTCCATTCCCTCGATCCCGACCTGCCTCTGGCCCAACCCGAAACCATGGAACAAGTGATGACCGAATCGCGCGCGGGCGACCGGTTCGGCACGGTGCTGTACGGGAGCTTCGCCGCTGTGGCGTTATTGCTGGCGGCGTTGGGAATCTACGGAGTAATCGCGTTTCTGGTGGAGCAGCGCACGCATGAGATCGGATTGCGCATCGCGCTGGGAGCGGGACGCATGCAGGTGTTGCGGCTGGTGTTGGGCGAGGGCATGGCGCTGGCCGGTTGCGGCCTGGTCCTGGGACTGGTGGGCGCGTGGCTGGTGGGGCGCGCGATGCAATCGATGCTCTATGGAGTTACCGGGTTCGATTTCGAGGCGGTGGGCGTGGTGGGCATCGTGCTGCTGGCGTCTGCTCTGGTGGCGTGTCTGGTGCCCGCGCAACGGGCGACCGGGGTGGACCCGATGGTCGCGCTGCGGCAGGAATAGTTGACCGTCCCGGCAACTCGACCTCCGGGGCGCTTCGCTGTGTGTGCGTCTATGGCCAAGTCTGATAGACCGGGTGACAGCGCCGGTACGATAGCGGGGCGAAGCCGCGCTTTAATGTCCGCCGTCTCGATGAGCCTGCTGAGCGATGTGGCGTTCAGTAGCACCATTGAATTGCCGCAATTCCGCTCTCATCGTTCCGCGTATAGGCACGGAAACATGGGCCTGGGCATGTCGGACCACTGAATGTTCCTTTCGACCCGTGAGAACCACCGGCGCCCCGCCACTCCATCACTTCACGCGTCCTGCCGTTCCAGTTGGGCTCGCTCATTTTGGGTTTGAGACGAGAACCTCGGGATGACGAAGGTCTTCCTTTCCGCAGCGAGCGCGAGCGGCGCGAAATGCCGGTCCGAAGACACGATGTGGTGCGTTAGCCACCCTTGCAGAAAATTCATCACACGGTCGTTGAGCACCAGTCGTCCTCCGTTGATATCGGCTTGCAGCGCTCTGAATTCAGCAAGCAGACCCTGGTGGCCGTCCCGGTGTTCAATGAGCGACGGATAGCCGCATTCGGCCATCAACCTCTCCTCAAAGGAGAAGTGGAACTCGACGTACGTTAACAGCTCGCTCATCGCGTACTCGATATCGTCTCCATTCTTCTCACTCAGGGCCGCCTTGTGCAACCTGTTGGTCATGTCCATCAGGACGCGATGCTGTAAGTCGATTGCTACAATTCCCAGGCTGTAGCAATCCTGCCATTCCATCAAAACCATATACGCCTCCTCTATTACCAACTGCCAGTCCGCTCCTGACGGGTGCCGCGACCTGTCGGATTCGTAACGACCTGAACAATCCCTATGCACATACATCGGCCCACCAGGTGGTTTGCCGTAGCCCTATGCGAGATTATTACCTCGCGTTTTGGGTGAGGGTATTGCGTAATTCAACACTCTGTGTCATGGAATACGTCCCAATACCCCGAGATAACGCTCCGGTTTCGGATGCACTGAAAAGAGGCGAGTGGCTGCTGAAATCATCGTCGGGGGCGGTCCGGCAGGCGCATGCGCGACGACTTGCTGCTTTTGTCGGGGCCGGCACGTCACGGTGATGAGGCGCGAAGCTGTCTGCGCTCATCTCAGCAACCAGGAGGATGAGGCTTGACAAAATATCACATTAGATATAGTCTAATCATTTGGCAGACGCCGAGGCGATTAAACGGTCTCTCGAAGGCAGCGGATTGCGATGCACTCCGCAGCGCTACGCCGTGATGGCGTTCCTGATGGAACACAACAGGCATCCCACCGCCGCGGAGATCTTCGAAGCCGTGAATCGCGTGGATCCGCGCTCTTCAAGGGCCACCACTTATAACAATCTGCGGGACCTGGTGCGGGCTGGTCTGGTCCGTGAAGTGGCCGTCGAGGGCCGCGCCGCGCGATTCGATGCGAAAGGCATGCGGCATCACCACTTCATCTGCGACCGCTGCGGCAATGTCGAGGATATTGAGTGGTCCGACGTTCCCAGGCCCGCGTCGGGCGCCCTCGGTAAGCGGGTTCTTCGCGAATGCGAATTGATTTTCCGCGGGCTCTGCGGGAAGTGCACTCCCCGGCGCGCTTCCCGTTAAGTGTCGGAGGCGTGTGGAGCGCTGGACGGCTTTGTAGTCATATTTGTTAACTAATTCTAAGGAAGGGAAACATATGGAGAAACAATTCGAACACGCAGTGGGGGAGCCTCTCCCCGATAATGAGCAAAACTCGTCAACCGAAAGCAAGTGCCCATTCTCGGGCGGCGCTCGCAGACACACGGTTGGAGGCTCGGCGAATGCCGCCTGGTGGCCGGATCAGTTGAACCTGAACATCCTGCACCAGCACTCGCCTCTGTCCAACCCTATGGACAAGGACTTCAACTACGCCGAGGAGTTCAAGAGCCTCGATTTGGACGCCGTGATCAAGGATCTCCATTCCCTGATGACGGCATCGCAGGACTGGTGGCCCGCCGACTTTGGCCACTATGGGCCGTTGTTCATTCGTATGGCGTGGCATAGCGCAGGCACGTACCGTATCGCCGATGGCCGAGGCGGCGGGGGTTCCGGAGCACAGCGATTCGCGCCACTCAACAGTTGGCCGGATAACGTGAACCTCGACAAGGCGCGCCGGCTGCTCTGGCCGATCAAGCAGAAGTACGGCCGGAAAATCTCGTGGGCCGACCTGATGATTCTCACCGGTAACGTCGCGCTGGAGTCGATGGGATTCAAGACCTTCGGTTTCGGCGGCGGCCGCCCCGATATCTGGGAGCCCGAAGAGGACATTTATTGGGGACCCGAGGGCAAGTGGCTGGCGGACGAGCGCTACAGCGGCGACCGCGATCTTGCCAATCCTCTCGCCGCCGTTCAGATGGGCCTGATCTATGTCAATCCGGAAGGACCCAACGGAAATCCGGATCCAATCGCCGCGGCACGGGATATTCGAGAGACCTTCGCTCGCATGGCCATGAACGACGAAGAAACGGTCGCACTGATTGCCGGCGGGCACACGTTCGGCAAGACGCACGGCGCTGCCGACCCGAGTAAGTATGTCGGTCCCGAACCCGAAGCCGCCGGTATCGAAGAGCAAGGCCTCGGCTGGAAAAACAGCTTCGGCAGCGGCAAAGGTGGTGACGCGATTGGCAGCGGTCTGGAAGTCATCTGGACCGCGACGCCAACGAAGTGGAGCAACAGCTTCTTCTCGAACCTTTTCGGCTACGAATGGGAGCTGACCAAAAGCCCGGCTGGCGCCCATCAGTGGCAACCGAAGAATGGTGCAGGCGCAGGTACGGTGCCGGATGCACACGACCCGTCAAAGCGTCGCGCCCCAACCATGCTGACCACCGACCTCGCCTTGCGGTTAGACCCGGTTTACGAAAAGATTTCAAGGCGCTTCCACGAGAATCCGGATCAGTTCGCGGACGCGTTCGCCAGGGCCTGGTTCAAGCTGACGCACCGCGACATGGGGCCGCTGTCGCGGTACCTTGGGCCGCTCGTTCCCGCAGAAGTCCTGCTTTGGCAGGACCCCGTCCCCGCTGTGGATCATGAACTGATCGGCGAGCAGGACATTGCCGCCCTCAAGGCGAAGATTCTTGCATCCGGGCTATCCATCTCACAACTGGTCACTACTGCCTGGGCTTCGGCGTCGACGTTCCGCGGCAGTGACAAGCGAGGAGGGGCGAACGGGGCACGCATTCGCCTCGCGCCGCAAAAGGATTGGGAAGTCAATCAGCCGACCGAACTGGCGAAGGTCCTTCCGAAACTGGAGGCGATCCAGAAGGATTTCAACGGCGCACAATCCGGAGGGAAGAAGGTATCGCTTGCTGACGTAATCGTCCTGGGCGGCTGCACAGCCATCGAGGAAGCTGCGAGAAAAGCCGGGCACAACGCGAAGGTACCATTCTCGCCGGGGCGCACGGATGCTTCGCAGGAGCAGACCGATGTGCATTCGTTCGCGGTCATGGAGCCAACGGCCGACGGGTTCCGCAACTACCTTAGGAAGGGACACGAAGGATCGGCGGCGGAGCTGCTGCTGGATCGGGCGAACCTGTTGACCCTGACCGCTCCCGAGATGACGGTTCTGATTGGCGGCCTGCGCGCCCTGAATGCCAACTTCGGGCAGTCCAAACTCGGCGTCTTCACCAACCGTCACGGGACACTGACGAACGATTTCTTTGTCAACCTGCTCGACATGAAGACGGCTTGGCAGAAGTCCACCACATCGGAAGGCGTGTTGGAGGGGCGCGATCGGGCGACGGGCGAGCTCAAGTGGACGGGCACCGTCGTCGATCTCGTCTTCGGTTCTAACTCCCAGCTCCGCGCCCTCGCGGAAGTCTATGCATCGAGCGACTCGCCGCAGGCGTTTGTGAAAGACTTCGTGGCAGCGTGGAACAAAGTGATGAACCTTGATCGCTACGACCTTGCCTGAGGCTTGGCGGAAAAGCGCGCTATTTAATGATGTAAGCTGCCGAACCTACCGCCGACTGCGAATAGCCGGTAGCTACCGCAATGGCCTCGATCGTTTCCGTAGCCGACACCTTGATTGAGGCCGTATACACCTTTGACGAAGTCGTCGGCAGAGTTCCGTTGGTGGTGTAGTAAATAGTCGCGCCCTTCGTCGTGTCCGTGATGGTTACAGACTGCGAAGAGGTGTAAGTGCCGGATTTGGGTGTGAAGGCTGGCGTAGCTGTTGTCCCGAGCGGCGTAACCGTGACAGTGCCGCTCTTGAACTGGAAGTTGTAGTTGGTTGCCGCCAGCGTCCCCTGAGCAACCGTGATCGGATAGCTTCCGGGCGCCGAACCCTGTTTAGCCGTTGTCGTCTCCACGGGAGTACCGCTAAGCACCGCGGAACTGTCCCCATCCACGTATCCAGTCGTGGTGTAGGCCAGCTTTGGCAGCGGGGCGTTGTAAGTGACCGAAACGTTGGTCGCGATCACCGTCAGTGTGGCCTTTGCCACCGCGATACTCTGCGATACCGGCGCGGCGGCCGCGTAGGTGCTGTTGCCAGCCTGATTGGCCGTCACCACTACGGATCCTGCACCCGTTATGGTCAGCGTGGTGCCGTTGACCTTTGCCGGACCGGTGACGCTGAAAGTCACCGGCAGACCGGAGCTCGCGCTCGCTGACAACGTGAGCGGACTTGCCCCATACGTCACCGCCGAGGCGAGCTGTTTGAAGGTGACGGTCTGCTGTGTCTTGTTCACCGTGACGCTGACCGCAGCCGAAGCCGCTGCCACATAGTTGCTGTCGCCCGCGTAACTTGCGGTGACGCTGTTCTGACCCGCCGGAAGCGTGACTACCAGGCTGGCCGCGCCACTGTTTAATGCGCTCACTCCCAGTTGCGTTGTGCCGTTGAAGAAAGTCACCTGGCCGGTGGGTTTGACGGCACTTCCGGTCGCTGTTGCCGTCAGGGTGACGCTTGCGCCGCTCGCGGACGAGGTCAGGCCGATTGCAGGAATAGCTTTGGCGACTACGATGGTCTGCGACACCGGCGCAGCGGCCGCATAGTTGCCGTTGCCAGCCTGGTTAGCCGTGACCACCACGGATCCTGCACCAGTAATGGTCAACGTGGCGCCGTTGACCGTTGCCGGACCCGTGACGCTGAAGGTCACCGGCAGCCCGGAGCTCGCACTCGCCGACAAGGTGAGCGGACTGGCCCCAAAGGTTAGAGCCGAAGACGGGGGCGCAAAGCTGATCGTCTGCGCGGCCTGCGTCACCGTAACATTCACCGCCGTAGCAGTGGCCGAGCCACACGTGCTGCTGCCGCCATAACTTGCCGTGATGGAATGCGAGCCGACTGTGAGTGCGCTTGTTGTGTAGGCGGCTGCGCCGCTGCCGTTCAGGGTGACTCCACCCAACGGCGCCGTGCCATCGAGGAAGGTCACCGTTCCGGCAGGCGTGACGCAACTGCCGGTAAGGGTGGCGGTCAGAATCACCGGTGCGCCGTAGGCGGCCGATTTGGCGGACGAGATGAGATTCAGCGCAGGTGGCGCAGTTACCGTGAAAGTGCCCACGCGGGTATACGGGGCGCCGGTCGACCATCCTGTTCCCGGCCCGAAAATATATACGTTCTTCTGGCCCTGGAAGGCGGCGCTGAATGTGATCGGAACGGTCATGGTGAGAGTGGAGCCCGACAGCACCGCCGATGTGGCTGCGACGTTGACGGAGCATTGCGAATTCTGCAGCGTCGGCCCGCTGCCGAGAGTGCCGGTTGTTCCGATAAAGTTGCTGGCGAGGTCGCCGAACAGGAAGATTTGGGAAGGTATGGAACCATAAACCAGCGCGCACCCGTGATCGTAGAACTGCAGGGTTCCGAGCGCTGTCGACGTGGAAAAACTGAGGTCCACTTCATCGCCGCTGTAAATACCGGCCATGGTGAACGTAAATACCTGGGTGTTGCCACTGCCCGCGCTCGGGGTGACTGAAACGGGGGTAAACGGGAACGTCACCGTCCAGGTCCCGGCTTGCTGCCATCCGGCTGCCGCGGCGACGCTCTGCGCCTGCATATAAACGTTCTTTGCGCTGCCCGCATACCGGTTCGTGAAGTTGACCGTGAGACTCAGCGTGGCGCTGGCTCCCGCGCCCTTTAGAGAAGCGCTTCCGGGAGACAGTACACACTGGCTGTTCCCCAGCGTCGCGCTCGTGCCAATCGGCACCGGGCCCAGCCAGGAGCTGTCCGCATCGTCCCGAAGCGAGAGCGAGTTGCTTGCGGCATCCCAGTGAATGTAACAGGCGTTGCTGGTGACCTGACCCGGGTTGATCAGGACCTCGCCCCACGTGAGGTTGGTCCAGGAGGCCGGGTCGCCGAACACGAAGATGCGAGATGCTGATAAACGACGTGCGCGCCGCAATGCTTGTATTTGAGGTTACGGAGTAGCCGACGGTCCCCGCGCCGGTGCCTGAGGTCGCCCCTGTGAAGGTGATCCATTCGGCGGCCGCAACCGCTGTCCACGAACATGTGGGAGGAGCCGACACGCTGATTTGACCCGTTGCGGCAAGCGGTCCATACGACTGCGATCCGGACGAAAGTGTCGCGCAGCCATTATCGTAGGAAACCGTGACCGGAAGGCCCGATGGCGTGGCGCTACCGGCAGTGAGGGTCAGGTTCGAGTACGGATCGGACCAGGTGCTGCCTGCCGGCAGGATGGCGGTGTTGAAGTTATTCGGGAGACGCACCGGCTGAAAGTCGAGGAGTTCGGTGTAGGCGGTCCAGGATGACTGGCTGGGATCCTCAAAATGAATCAGGGCTCCGCCGAAATTGCGGGGTCCACCGTTGTCCACAATGGACGGTTCGTAACTGCCGATGGGCTGCCGGTATTCCACCCACAGCCACTGTGAATTGCCGGTGCCGCGCTGGACCCGCAATGCATACGGGCCGGCGGATGACTGGGAAGAGAGGGGCGCAATCGTCCAGCTCCCGCCTGATTCCACTTCCAGCCAGCCGGAACCCTCGGTCAGCCAGCCCAGCATATTCTTGTGAGGCGCCGCGAAATGGCCCGGGTTTGTGCCCATGGAAGAAAAGGGATCGCCGTACTCGGAGTGCGTTCCATCCGTGCCAGGCGCACCCGCCGGAACCGTGTCGTAGTCCAGAGAGCTCGCATGCCTGAGCCCAAAGTTATGACCGCCTTCGTGGATTGCCGTTTGCAGCAGGCCACCGAGCGCGCCGTAAATATTCGGCCCAATCGTGATCGACTCAATCCATGTAGCCGACGCGGTGAAGCTCCCTTTACTGGGGGATTGCAGCAGCGAACATCCCAGTTGCGCCATGCCGTCATACGCACAGCCGCCGGCAACCGTGACCGGCAATATCAGAAAGATGCGCTGATAAGCCGTGAAATCCACGGTTGAATCGGCAGCTTGAATAGCGGCCTGCAGAATGTCGTCCTGTTGGTCGCAGGTGTAGTCGGCGTCCAGGGTGAAGGGGCCAAACACCTGGCCGGAAGCGCTGGTGGTTCCATAGGACGCCTCGCGCCAGTAGTCCGTAACCGACGGCGCCGGACCGAAGAAAATATCGTTGACATAGGACGTCGTGTAGCCGGACGTGAGGGGAGTTGATGGATAGTTGATCAGCAGCACAGCGGTCTTCTGGTCGCCAGTGGTGCTGCAGGGAGAAGCGGTGTCCGCGGTGACCTCTCCCGAAGCCACGGCAATGCGGCGGCCGAGCCGGATGCCGCGCACCGTGGCCGACGGGGCGCAACCGTCAACCGGAGGCGAATCCCAGTACACGCTGACGGTTTGGCCCTTGAGGCGGATCACGCGCAACAGCCAACTGCGGCCGTGGGCAAAGTCGTCTGCGACGCTGGTCACCAGTGGCCCAGTCCACTCGCCTTGTTGCTCCAGCAGGGTTCCGTCATCCTGAATCCTGTTCGCCAGGTCCTGCCGCAACGCCGCGGGCAACGCCAACACCACCGCCGCGCGTGGATTCTGTTCCATCAGGCGGGTAAGCAGACCGGCACGTTCCGTTAACAGGCCTCTCGTTACCTCGTCATTGCGCTCCACGCGGAGTTGCTGATTGATTTCCCGTATACGGTCTTCGTCGGTTCGAGCGACCGGCGTGATTTGTGAAAAGGCCAGAAGCCCGCTGGCCATAACACTGGCGGCGATTAGTCCCGACCGGCGTCCGAAAGAGAGTTTCATCTGCGTTGCTCCAGGGCAATGATGATTTGCATTAAATGACATCTGATAATCTCTTATCGATCCGCGCGGGGTTTCTGAAGTTAATTGCACACCTGGCGCTTGTTAGAAAAGCGCTCTAGCGGGATAATGCCAGACGTACTGGACACACTCTCCGCTCAGTTTCAGAGAAGCGCGGTCTCGCCTTACGTTTTTTCGGATTGCGTCTCGCTTGCCACATCGGACCGCCCAGCCACCGTGGAAAACCCGCGGGCGTGAATGGTCAGGACCTGGCCGCTTACAGTACCAGTATGAAAAACAGATTGTCGACGTTCAGGCGGCTACGCCGGCGCCCCGATAAGGATAACCGGCCCATTGCAACTCAGACTGAAATGATGGCTGGATTCTTGCCCGGAAGGGCGCTTGCCGCCGCAATCGCGATCACTGCCCCGCTCCCACATGTGAAAAACCGACCCCCCGACTGAGGTTTGTTCGTAGCGCGGAGCAGTCCCTGACAGGCCCGGAACCGCCTATAATACTCCGGGTGGAGGAGCGAAATGGCCAGGCTGAACCTCATTGCGGCTGTTCTGATGACGTTCTTGGCGTCGCGCAGCATTGCGCAGGAGCATCAGCATGGGGATGGCGAGAAGCTGGGCGCGGTGCACTTTTCCACATCGTGCAACGAAGTGGCGCAGGGGGAGTTCAACCGGGCGGTAGCGCTGCTGCATTCCTTCCAGTTCAACCGCGCCATAGAAGGGTTCAACGCGGTACTGAGGGACGACGCGACGTGCGCAATCGCGTATTGGGGAATCGCGCTTAGCGATTGGGGTAATCCTTTCACGGTGGGAATGAAAGACAGGGACCAGTTGCAGGCAGGGCGGGAGAGCGCGGCACGCGGTAAGACCATGGGCGCAAAAACGGAGCGCGAACGGGCCTATCTAGCGGCTGTCGGAAAGTTGTACAGCGACTTCGAGAGCACGCCGCAGCAAGCGCGTTGGCTCGCCTATCGAGACGCCATGTGGGACGTCGCGGTGAAATATCCAGAAGACCACGAGGCGCTGGTCTTCTACGCGCTGGCGCTCGCGGCTTCGGAAGATCCCACAGACAAGACCTACGCCGGGCGGCTCAAGGCGGGAGCGATTCTGGAGAAGTTGTTCGAAGAGGAGCCGACGCATCCCGGGCTGGCACATTACATAATCCATGCGTACGACGTGCCAGCTTTGGCAGGGAGGGCGCTTGTGGCGGCGCGGCGTTACGCGGAAATTGCGCCAGATGCGCCGCATGCGCTGCACATGCCATCCCATATCTTCACCCGTACGGGCAACTGGCAAGAGTCCATCGACAGCAACATAGCAGCGGCAGCAGCGGCGCGACGCGAGGGTCAGACGGCAGAAGAGTTGCACGCCAGCGACTACCTGACTTACGCTTATCTGCAAACCGGGCGGGACGACGCGGCACGCCGGATACTGGATTCCTTGCGGGAGATTGCATCTCGCTTCGATCCGAAGGCGGTTCTGAACGGCGCCGGCGGCCCATCGGTTGGATACTTTGCGCTGGCGGCGATCCCGGCACGGTGCGCGCTGGAACGCCAGGAGTGGGAGCAGGCCGTGCAGCTCCCACTGCGGGAGACACCGTTTCCATACACGGATGCTATGACGTGGTTTGCGCGCGGATTAGGTGCCGCGCGATTGGGGCAAGCTACGGCGGCGAGGGAGTCTGAGAACGCGCTGAAGCAGATCCAGGAGCGGCTCTTGAGGTCCGGCGAAAACTACTGGGCGCGCGAGGTAGAAATCCAGAAGCTCACAATCGGGGCATGGGCTGCGCTTGCGGAGGGTATGAAAGAGGAGGCACTGCGGCAGATGAAGGAGGCTGCGGAACTGGAAGATGGGACGGAGAAAAACGTGGTGACGCCTGGGCCATTGGCTCCGGCGCGCGAGTTGCTGGGCGAGATGTTACTGGAGATGAAGGAGCCTGCGCAGGCATTGGTGCAGTTCGAAGCGACGCTGAAGAATGAGCCGGAGCGCTTCCGCTCACTATATGGAGCGGCGCACGCTGCGCAGCTCAGCGGAAGTCGCGATACGAGTCAAAAGTATTTTCGCGAGGTGTTGAAGGTTTGTGCTCACGCCGACAAGCCCGGAAGATCCGAGGTGCTGGAGGCGGAGCGGGCGATTTTGCCGAATTAGTCTGACGCTTTGTGGCGTGTTCTGGCCCAGTCGTTGAGGAGATGCATACTCAGAAGCAATCGATCCGCGGATCGGTCCCTGCTAAACGCGCTTGCCGCCGCAATCGCGAACGTCACCTCTCCGGCGTCACCCGCAGCACTTCCTTCGCATCCACGTGCGTGAATTGCATGGGCAGGCTGTGGCCGTAATAATACGTGCCCCACTGGTCTTCGTAATGGCTGGAAAGGACGTTGTCGCTCTCGCCGAGCGGGATGTTGTTCTGTGAATTGTCCCAGTTCGACAGATCCGCCACGAAGTGCATCGACGGTGCGAGGCGGTTGCGAATCTGTTTCACGGTTTCCGGCGCGCCGCTCATGGGAACCGGGCCGACGTTGAAATAGCGCCCCACCAGCGGCAGTCTGCCGGTGACTGGCTGTTCCACGGTGTGAGCGTTGAAGTCGCCGTAGTGCCAGCCGCTGACTCTGCTCCCCTGCTCGCGAGCGCCATCCTCCATCGCCTGGCCCAGCGCGTTGAGCAGCATGGTGTCCTTGTCCGCGAACCAGCTCTTTGCGCCCGATTCGAGCTCGGTCTGAATCACCGACGGCGCGATGAAATAGCTATAGAGCTGCCATCTGCCGGGCGAGGCGCTGCGCGCGAAAGCGTCGCGGACGCGTTCGTAGACAAGCCGAATGAGCATCGGCGCAGCGAGTGGAATTTCCATCTGCCCGTTCCAGATACGCAGCACGGAAACAGCTTCGGCATACGCTGAGCCGCCGGGGTGCTTGTGGTCATACGCCGCGATCACCTGCTTCGCGAGAAAGCGCTCGAAACCCGAGTACACGTCCTTCTCCACGGTCAGCATATTCTCCGGCTTCCAGTGCTCGTGCGCGGTGAGAAGATCGCGAATCTGATTCGACCGGTACTCGGCCGCGAATGCGCCGCTCACCTGATATTCAAAATCCTTCGGGAACGGGTTCTGATTGGCCGTGACGATGCGGCCATGCGCGGGATTGAAAACCGCGGGGAGCTGATCGAACGGAATGAAGCCCTGCCATTCGAATTGCCCCGAGCTGCCATCCACGGGCACGGTTCCATCGAAGTTTTTGCGGATGGGCAGGCGGCCGGTGGCGCGATAGCCGATGTTGCCGTCGACGTCGGCATAAACGAAATTCTGTCCGGGACCGGGGAAGCGGGCGAGAGCGGCAGTGAACTCGGTCCAGTTCGCGGCGCGGTCGATGTCGAGGAAGGGGAACTGGAATGAGTTCGGCTCAGCCATGCTCCAGCGCAGCGAATAATAATGTGAGCCCTCGCTGAAGATCACCGGGCCGTGGCGCGTCACCCATACCAGCATCTCGTCGGTGGGCGCGCCTTTCACGCGGATGAACTCGCGCCAGGCCTGCGCCTGCTCCACGTGCCCGTTGAACAGATAGCGCCCGGTGCGCGGGTCGAGTTTCTCATCATACAAATCCTGCACATCGAACTGAAGGTTGGTGACGCCCCACGCGATGCGATCGTTGTGGCCCACCACCACCGCGGGCATGCCGGGCAACGATACGCCGATCACGTTCAGTCCCGGCGCTTTGAGATGAATCATGTACCACGCGGAGGGCGCGGTGAGTTCCAGATGGGGATCGTTAGCAAGGATTGGCTTGCCGCTGGCGGTGTGCGTGCCCGAGACAACCCATGCGTTGGAACCCGGTTGCGATTCGCGGCCGGAGCGGGCAGGGAAGAGCGAGTTCACTTTCGCCGCGTCGCCTCCCGCCGCCATTTCGAGCTTGCGGACATCGTTGTGCCAGCTTTCGGTGAGCGTGCGGGACATCTGCAAGCCGGCGAGCATGCAGTCGAGGGGGCTCCACGGGCGCGGATCGTAACGCAGCAGCGAGAACTCGATCGGATAGCGGCCCCGGTATGCATCGAGATAATAATTCACGCCACGCGCATAGGCCGCGAACAGCGCGGTCAGCGGCGGGCATCGTGCGATACTGCTCTTCGGCGAGATGACGCAGGCGCAGACGGCGCGTTTCACGATCGGCATCGAGAGCCACCGGACCAACAATCTCCGCCAGTTCACCTCCGGCGATACGGCGAATCGCATCCATCTGCCACATGCGATCCTGCGCGGTGACAAAGCCTTGCAGCACCATCGCATCTTCTATGGATGCCGCGGTGATGTGCGGAACGCCGAAACGGTCTCGCGCTATGGTGGCTTCGCCGGTGACAGGCATCGTGATGGTTCCAGCGGTCTGCGGCAGCGGGCGCCACAGGAACCACCAAACGGCCACCGCAAGCACGACCAACAAAACCGCTATGCTCAGATTAATCGCTCTCACGAACCGGCCGTAGGTCACTGCGGTTGATTCTATCAGCACATGATTTACCGGCTTTTCATTCTCGCGGCCATCATTGCC
>JBEKFB010000006.1:0-38693 GCA_050013535.1 Bryobacteraceae bacterium
CACACGTGGCCTTTGAGCAACACCGCGGCGGGCGCGGGAGCGGATTCCATTCCGCTGGCCCGGCAGGCGGCATTAAGCGATGACGGCCACTCGGCTGCCACAACGCTGGTGCTGGCGCAGCGTGCGCAGGGGCGTTCCGCGTGGGGCGTGCTTCGCGGCGATGTCGACGATTTCACCATTCGCAGCCGCCGCGCGCAGAGCATCGAAGAGGCCGTTACCATATCGGTGCTGTACAAGCAGTTCTTCGCCGGGGAGCTGGAAGTGCTCTGCTCCATGCCGGAGTTCTGGAACAAAGTGAGCCTGCTCTATTGCGGCGAAGACGATTTCGCCGTCTATGGGGCGTGGGATGCGCTGATCGGCCTTGCTCGGGAAGTGCAGCGCGTTTTCGAGCGGTTCGCGCAGGAAGCTCTCAAAGATTTTCCCGGCCGCGAGGGGAAGACCATCACCATGGCTCTGGAACTCGCACTCGACGACGAAACCTCGCTCGCCTCCGTCTTCGGACGCGCGGGCGACGGACTGGCCATCGCCAAAGCCTCGGACAAAGATTGCTTCTGTCTGCTGGGCCGAACGCTGGAATGGCCGCAGGTGGCCGATGCGGCCGAACTGAAAGACGAACTTATCCGCATGGTGACCGACTTCGGCATCGAGCCGGAGTACATTCGGGAGCTGTGCGGCATCTATCGCCAGACGAAAAAGAGCGGCTCGGCGCGGCGGCCGGAGAGGCCATGGCGCTTCCACCGGCGGCTCAGCCGTATCCTGGGCAGCTCACGTTCGCGCGATTTTCAGCGCGCGCGGACCAGTCTGGTAACCGACCTGGCGGGACGAAATCCCGCCCACCTCAAACTGCGGCCGTCCGGCCGGGTAGCGCTCGAATGGGCGCGGCTGCTGACCGAAACCCCGCATACCGAAACGATGGAAACCGCCGCGTAGCGGCAAGCGAGATTCCTCATGGCAGACGAACCGAAGGATCAACCAAAAGCCCGCGAGAGCAGGCCGCCCCGCGAGGGTGGTCCGAATCGCGGTCCACGTGAAGGCGGCGGACGGGGTCCCCGTCCCGATGGCGACAGGCGCGAAGGCGGCCCGCGCGGTGACGACCGCGGACGGCCACGCTTCGAAGGCCCACCCGATATCGAGCTGGAAAAGCTGGTGGCCGACAGCCTGTATCTCGATAATCAGGCTCACGCCATTGTGAGCCGCATGCGCGACATGGATTCGGGCACCCGCAGCCAGTTGCGCCGCTTGTATAACGCGGTTAGACGGGCCGTGCGTGCGCCGGAGAACGAACGGCAACATGAATTCGTGATGGTGCGGGCGAGGCTGGCGTATACTATCGCGCGGCACTCGCTCCGCAGTCTGGATTCGCTCGAACGGCTGCTGTTGCAGGTTACTCGCCGCAATGACGCGCGCGGATACGAACGCTTCCGCGACCTGTTTGAAGCCATCGTCGCCTACAACGAATAGCCACCGGAGACATTGCCATGAGTTCTCATACTGCGCAAACGGAACTGAAGCTGGTTGGAAAACTGATTCTGGAAGGCGATCTGGAGTGCCGCACCGGACTCCACATCGGGGCGGGCAAGGGCTCGCTCGAAATCGGAGGTGCCGACAATCCCGTGGTTAAGGATTCGTTCGGGCTGCCCTACATCCCCGGCAGCTCACTGCGGGGGCGGCTGCGCTCGCTACTGGAGCAGTCGCTGGGGTTGGTGACGCCCGCCGAGATGGTGTATTTGTCGCGGCGCAGAGGACAGGAAGTGCGCATCCACCAGAGTGACCGGCCCGACGACGAGATCTGCCTGCTGTTCGGCCGCAACCCGGGCCGCGTGGATCGCGTGTCCGGCGATCCAGTGGAGACAACCACGGCGAGCCCGGCTCGGCTTACCGTCTACGACGCGCCGCTGATTGCCGAAAGCATCACCCCGCAGATGCGCGAGAATCTCGACGACGAGCTCACCGAAGTGAAGAGTGAGAACGCCATCGACCGCATTACGTCGCAGGCGAATCCACGGACGCTGGAGCGCGTACCGGCCAGCGCGCGGTTCCGCATTCGCATGGTGATCGACATCCTGTGCGACGAGGACAAGGAATTGCCCGCGTTCGTGCTGCAGGGGCTGAGGCTACTGGAAGACGATGCGCTCGGCGGTGGTGGATCGCGGGGCAGCGGACGCGTGGGTTTGGTGAACCTGCGTCTGTCGTGGCGCAATCGCGAATTCTACGCGACCGGCGTATCCGAAGAGGAGCTGGCTGCGGGCGCAGATCTAGCCGCGCTGCACGGCGTTGTCTCCGGCGGGGATTTTGCCGGCAAGCTGGCCTGAGAAACATCATGCGCCTCGGCTTTCTGGTGCGGTTGCGGCCCACGGGTCCATGGCGGATAGGCCCGGATTCCGGCGCCCGCGACCGCGTGGAGACCATCTACCACAGCGATTCCATGTACTCGGCCGTCACCTCCGCGATGGCGCGGCTGGGGCAGCTTGAGGAATGGCTGTCGGCGACCGCGGCAAATGCCGATGCGTCCGAAGTGAGCTTTAGTTCCTGCTATCCGTTCCAGCGCAAGACCATGTTCGTGGTGCCGCCGCAGAGTGTGTGGCCGCCGCCCGCATCGGCGAAGATCCGCTATAAAGGAGCGCGCTTCGTGCCGCTGCAACTGGTGGCGTCGCTGCTGGCCGACCAGCCCGTGGACGAAGGGCGTTGGCTGCTGGATGGCGCAAGCGAGTGCCTGTTGCCGTCGGATCGCAATGAGGGGCCATTTCGTTCGACGCTGCGGTCGAGCGCCGCGGTGGATCGATTGACACCGGGTGCTTGTGATGTGCACACTACGGCATGCCTCGAGTTTGCTCCGGGGTGCGGGTTGTGGTTCCTGGTGGGGTTCGCATCGCGAGAAGCTCGTGACCGCTGGGCCGGACCGGTGAAGACCGCCCTGCGCCTGCTGGCGGACACCGGATTTGGGGGCGAGCGGTCACGCGGATGGGGCTGCTCGGAGATGCCGGAGTTTGTGGACGGCGATCTGCCTGGTTTTGTGCTGCCGCCTCGAAGGCCGAAACCGTCGAAGGCCTCGGTGATCGCTGCGCCGCCAGTGGTGGAACTGAAAACTCCGCGGCCGGTTGTGGAACCGGGGGAAGGCGCCGGCGAAACAGCGGTGACGGAAACTCCTGTTGAGCTCCCCGCACCACTTGAAGAAGCGGCCCAGACAGCAGCAGAGCCAGGTGCGGATGACCCCGTGGAGGAGGCCGAAAACGAGGGCCTCCCGCCGGCGACCGAGGAACCCGCTAACGACCCGATCGCGTCGCCGGACGAAGCATCAATGGTTGCAGAGGCGCCGGCTGCGGAAGCTGAAGTCGAAGCGTCCGCCGTCGCCGAGGAGACCTCAGTGGAGGACTCCACTCAGGAGGAACCCTCGGTTGAATTCGCCGAAGAGGAGTCTGGCGCCGACGAAGCCATCCCTGGCCAACAAGCCTGGTGGATGCTGTCGCTCTACTCGCCGAACGCTTCCGATCACGTGGACTGGACGCGTGGCAGATATGCGCTGGTGGTCCGCTCGGGCCGCGTGGAGAGCGCGTCGCGGCATGGCGACTTTAAGACTCCTGCCAACATGATTCAGGAAGGGTCGGTGTTGGTATGCGATGAAGAGCCGCTGGGCGGCGCGCGCAACGTGGCTCCGGACAACTTCCCGCACCCGGTGTATCGAGCCGGCTTCGCGTTGGCCATTCCAATTCCATTGCGGGTGACGTCATGAAATATCGCGTCACGTGTTTAACCCCGACGCTCGTGGGAGACGGCCAGCGGTTGTCACCCATCGATTACATGATCTGGAAAGATCATGTGAACGTACTCGATCAGCGGCGTATTTTCCGGTTGCTGGCGAAGGGGCCGCGTCTGGATGGCTATCTGGCGCAGCTCAAGAAATCGGACAAGCTGGACTTCGCTTCGTGGGGCGGTTTCGCGCAAAACTTCGCCGGACGGCGCATCCCGTTCGAACACCCCGGCGCGGCCGCTTTTCTGGATCGCGCCAATCACCAGGACACCTTCATCCCGACCTTTGCCACCATCACCGCGGGACCGTATCTGCCCGCGAGCGCGCTGAAGGGCGCACTGCGCACCGCATTCGTGCACAGCCGCTGGAACGAGCGGGCGACGAAGGAACTGGCTGAGCGTGCGGCCTCGAACGATCCGCGGGCGCTTCGCCGTGTGGGCCTTGGAGTGGAAGATGTCACCCTCGGACCCGGTGGCGCGAATGCCATGCGGGCGATCCTGCCGGCCGATTCGGGTCCCATTGCCGAAGCGAGCTTCAAGGTTTATCTGCTGCGCACATCGACGCTGGAATCGCGGGGCGGCCAGGGTAAGTACGAACTGGCGTGGAAAACCAGCCCGCGCGGCTCGGTGCGCAGGCCGGACGACAGCACGCCTACTTTCGCCGAGATGGCTGCGCCGGGTTCGATCTTCGAAGGCTCATGGCAGGAGAACGATTTCATCAAGCGCAATGGCCGGACGGCGGGCAATCCGCGAGTGCCGGATCGCGATGCGATTCTGAAGGCGGCCAACGACTATTCCGCGCAGTTGCTCGCTCTCGACCGGCGTTACGCGGAATGGACCGGCCTGAACCACCTCGGCAACGCGATTTCTGATCTTGAGCAGAAGGTGGAAGAAGCTCGGGGCGCCGGTGGCGCATGCATTCTGCCGCTCGGCTGGGCCGCCGGATTCCTGTCGAAGGTGGCCAACCTCGATACCTCAGACGAATCCATCAAGCAGGTTCTTCGCCAGGTGCCGTTCTACGCGCGCGCGATTCAATCGGGCCTGCCGTTCCCCAAAACGCGCCGTATTGTGTTTCTCGGAAATCAGCCGGCCACTCTGGCGGGCTGGGTGCAGATGGAGATCGGCTAGATTCGCAATCGGCGCACCGCGCGCCACACCTGCCGACGGACTGAAGTCCCGCTCCACATGCTAAGATGCACCTAAGTCCGGCAAATCGCGGCGCTTATGTACAATGCCTATTTTGGCTTTCAGGAAGCCCCTTTTAGCCTGAGTCCCGATCCCAATTTCCTGTACCGCAGCGTGCAGCACGAAGAGGCTCTGGCAAATCTCATTTATGGGGTGCAAAGCCACAAGGGCTTCATTGTGCTCACGGGCGAAGTGGGCACCGGCAAGACCACCCTGCTCGAATGCCTGCGCGATTTTCTGGAAACGCGGTACGTGGAATTCGCGTTCATTTTCAATTCCCGTATCACCAGCGACCAGTTCTTCGAGATGATCGCCTACGACCTGGACCTGCGCTGCAACCGGACGTCAAAGACCGAGGTGTTGTTCGCTCTGAATTCCTTGCTGATGCAGCAGGCCACCGAGGGCCGGACCACCGTCATCATCGTGGACGAGGCGCACAACCTGAGCTGGGACGTTCTCGAAGAGATTCGCATGCTGGGCAATCTGGAGACGCGCAGCGGCAAGCTGGTCCAGATCATTCTCGCCGGGCAGCCTGAGCTCGACCGGAAGCTGGAAGCGCCCGACCTGCGCCAGCTCAAGCAGCGCATCGTGCTGCGGTGCGGACTGCAGCCATTCGACCCCGACGAAACGGCCAGCTACGTCAACGCGAGGCTGGATCGTGCCGGTATGCCGGATCAGAAGGTTTTCCCGCCCGAGCTGCTGGATGAGATCCACCGGCGGTCGCAGGGCATCCCTCGAGTCATCAACGCCATCTGCGACAACCTCCTGCTCACCGCCTTCGCCATGGAAAAGCGGGTGGCAAACATAAGCATGCTGGACGAGGTCTGCCAGGATATGCGCATTGAATGGCCGGGACGGCGGCTGCGGGGGCGTGGAACGTGGGCTGAACAGGCCCAAGTACCGACCCGCGCCGACTAATCAGTATTCTACCTTACAGTCAATTAGTAACACGGTTTACACTGTGGAAAAAACTTAGTACTTTCGGCCATTCGACCTTAGAAAGTACTTGCCTTCACCCTGGTTCTCACATAAGCTAAATGACGTAGTACCGTCCCCATAGAAGGACTGTGGGGTAGTCGTCTTCGGAGGGTGGGAATTTACTTATGAAGAACGTCTTACGCATAGCAATCTGCGCTACAATCGTGATGCTTGGGGCTCTGTCGGCAAAGGCTGCAGTTGTACAGAACGTACCGCTGCCTCTGCCCAGCCCGGATGCTCAGAATGTGCCGTTGCCGTTGCCGTCGCCGGACGCGCAATAGCACAGGTTCGTCGAGTCTCGCGGTCGCGCAGCGTGGAGGGGCCTGACCAGTGTCTCTGGTTTGGACGATTCTTTCCGCGGCCGGCCTTGGGCTAACGCTTTTTACTCTCGCCGTCATCCTTCGTTCAGGAGGGTGGCGGCGTTATCCGTTTTTGGCGGCATATTTGGCGTTCGCGTTTGCGTACCAGATTACCGCCATGGCGATCTACTCGAAGGTCGCTAACGCCGATGCGCGCCTCTACACCTTGATCTACTATACCGGCGATCTGGTATTGCACGGTCTGATTCTGCTGCTGGTCTTGTTCCTCATTCGGGAGGCGCTGGTTGGGGACCGGGGTCCCGATCTGAGTTCGTTCATGATACTAACTCCGGTTTCGATCTTCGTCGCCGTGACGCTCTATCTCCTCTATCATCCGGCGGTGAGCGGTCACGGGTGGATGTTTCCCCTGAGCCGGAATCTCAGCTTCTGCGAGGAGATTCTCAACTTCGTGTTGTGGACCATCCTGATACGGAACCGCTCGCGCGAAGTCGTTCTGCTTCTGGTGAGCGCCGGGCTGGGAATTCAGGTGACCGGGGAAGTCATCGGCCGCACCCTCCGGCTCTACGCGCGCTCGCCTTCGATTTCCTGGGTTCCCGACGCTATCGTGCTCCTGTGCGAAGGGGGTGCGCTGTTCATTTGGTATCGCGCGTTTCGAGCCTATGGACGCTCGAGCCAGCATACCGAATCGCAGCCCAGCCCTGCCGTCTAAAGCAGGCTCGTCTGATGAACCAGCGCGGCCGTCGCCGCGCGTCCGCTCCCCCGCCTACAGATCCACGGTCAAACCGTCGTAGAATAGTCACCAGAGAGTTACACGGGAGTGCGCGCTGTCCGGGCACGCTGGCTAAAGAACAAGAAGAGCCCCGCGGGGCCAAAGGAACACAGATGGAAAAGCTGGCTCAAAACATTCAGGAAGCTTTTCTGAACAATGCTCGCAAGGACAAGACGTTTCTCACAATTTATCTGATGAGCGGTGTCAAGCTGTCCGGGCGGATCAAGAGCTTCGACAAGTACTCGGTGGTGCTCGAGACGAATAACCAGGAACAACTCATTTTCAAGCACGCCATTTCCACCGTGGTGGTTTCGCGGCCCTTCCATACCTCAGCTACAGGTCCACAGGCCGTAGCGAGCGCTGCCTCCGGTGCTCCGGCGACCGCGGCGGCGGCCGGAAACGAGACTCCCCAGGGATAACGTTGCGTTTTGCCTGTTACCGCTGCCGGCGTTGAACGCGCGATCCTGGTGGGGCTGGACCTGAAAGCGCCCCGCCGGAACAAAACCTCGGGAGCGGGAGTTCCCGCGTTTTCCGCGGAAGAATCCATCGAAGAACTGCAAACGCTGGCCGTCAGCGCAGGCGCCAGCGTAGCGGAGACCATCCTGCAATCCCGGCCTTCCCCCGATGCGGCGACGCTGATCGGCTCCGGCAAGGTAGAGGAACTCGCCGGGACCATTCGCCTTCACGATGCCGATCTGGTGTTGTTCGACGCGGAACTCACTCCCACCCAGCAGCGCAATCTGGAGAATGCGCTCGACTGCAAAGTAATCGACCGTACACAGCTCATTCTCGACGTCTTCGCCCGGCGCGCACGGACCAGCGAGGGCAAGTTGCAGGTGGAGCTGGCGCAGCTCAATTATCTGCTCCCGCGCCTCACCGGGCATGGCGCGGCCATGTCGCGGCTGGGCGGTGGCATTGGCACCCGTGGACCCGGTGAAACCAAACTGGAAACGGACCGGCGGCGCATTTATAGGCGCATTCAGAAACTTGAGAACGACCTGGATGCCGTGCGCGCCGGCCGCGGCATTCAGCGGAAGCAAAGGCAGTCGGTGCCGCTGGCCACAATTGCTCTGGTGGGTTATACCAACGCCGGCAAATCCACATTGTTCAACCGCCTTACCAGCGCCGCGGTGCTGACTGATGCGAAGATGTTCGCTACGCTGGACCCTACGGTTCGACACATCACGTTGCCCTCCCACCGGCGCGTGCTGGTGAGCGACACCGTAGGATTCATCCGTAATCTCCCCGCAACGCTGGTGAAGGCCTTCCGGGCGACGCTGGAGGAAGTGACCGAGGCTTCGCTGCTGTTGCACGTCGTCGATGTTTCGTCGCCTCATGCCGAGCAATACAAGAGCGAAGTCCTGGGCGTCCTGCACGAAATCGGCGCTGCGGAGAAACCGCAGCTTCTGGTGCTCAACAAAATCGATCTGCTGCCGGATGCCGCAGCCCACATGCCGCCCGACGGCGCCGCGCACTCAGTGGGTGTTTCGGCGAGGGATGGCTCGGGTATCGGCGATCTTCTCGATCTCGTCGACAAGATGCTGGATCTCGATCCCGTCACCAGAGTGCGCCTCAAAGTCCCGGCCGCCGACGGCGCGCTGATTCATCGAATTCACGAGCGTGGGCGCGTGGCCTCGGCCCGTTATGCGGGTGACATCTGCGAGATCGAGGCGGATGTTCCGGAGTCCCTGCTGCGTTCTCTGAACGACTATCTATCCGAGTAATTTCAGGTGAATAGAGGAGAACGATTGCGGGAATGCTGTTCTATAGTGGGAGGGGGCGAATGAATCTCCCGAACACGCTGACGCTGCTCCGCATCTTCTTCGTACCGCTGCTGGTAGCGGTGCTGGTTGAGCAGGACCTCGCACTCACGTGGAACGGCACTATTCTGCTGCCGAACGAATTCCTGGCGCTTTGTATTTTCCTCGCTGCCGCCGGCACGGACTTGCTGGATGGATGGCTGGCTCGCCGCTGGAAGCAGATCACAACCGTTGGCACTCTGCTCGATCCTATCGCCGATAAACTGCTCGTCTCGGCCGCGCTGATTTCGTTGGTGCAGATTCGGCTGGTACCGGCATGGATCGTAATCGTCATCATCGGGCGCGAGTTCGCCGTTTCCGGTTTGCGCGGTATTGCGGCGGCCGAAGGCTACACCATTCGCGCAAGCGAGCTGGGCAAGACCAAGATGCTGATGCAGGTGGTGGCCATTGCGGTCGCTCTGGTCAGCGTCCGGAGGCCCGCGCTGCAGCCGACGGCCATTGTGTGTATGTGGGGCGTGATGGCGTTTGGCTTGGTATCGGCTGTGGATTACTTTCGCAAATTCTGGCGCAAGGTGGATGAGAGCATCAAGAAAGGCCGCCGCCGCGAGCTTTTGCGGCTGGAGCGGGAGAGCCGCCTAACAGGCGAGCCGGTGGCGCCCGCGTCCATGTTCACGGGCGACGATCTATAACAGGCTGCGGCTACCGCGGAGGGATGCGTGATCTCGTGCGAGGTCTGATCGTTGATGATCCGGGTAACGCGCGGGGCTATTGAACCACAAAACTTCACCGCCGGCGGGCGCGCCATTCTTCCGCTGTAATCTCCCAGATCTCGGTCGGCAAGCGGCCTGAGACGTAGTCCTTCTCCTCCACCGCAACCACGCGCATGCCCTGTTTTTCGGAGATTCGCCGGGAGCTCGCATTGGCGATGGCTTTCGGCGCGCGCAGCACCGGGGATCCAAGAACATCGAACCAATAGCCGGTGACCGCGTCGACGGCTTCGCTCATCAGGCCCTGCCGCTGCCACGGCACTCCTATCCAGAAGCCGCGATTGTTGTTTTCGGACCGAAAGAGGGAAACGCAGCCGATGTGTTGACCGGGATCGCTCTTCAGCCGCAGCGTCCAATGCCATTCATCTCCACGCTCCATTGCCGGAAGAGATTTGTCATGGTAGTGGGTGAAAGCGCCGCCCTCGGGATAAGGCCACGGGACACTGTCGGCCAGGAAACGCACGATCTCCCACTTCGGAAACAGCTCCTGGGTCTGTTCCGCGTCCGCCAATTCCAATGGCCGCAATATGAGGCGCGCGGTTTCCAGCGCCGGGATCACTTCAGGCTTCCAGATACCACGGGATGTTCACCACGTTGATCCTCTGGTTGCCTCGCACGAACAGAAGGGCCTTCAACACCGCGGCGTGTTGATTGTGCAGAAAGTAGTGAAACCAGTGCTGCTCCACCATCTCCGGAATCAGGACCGTGACGTAGCGGTCGGGAAACTCGCGCTCGATTTCTCCCACGAAATCCAGGATGGGCCGATACAACAGGCGGTAGGGTGACTCCACCACCGTGAGCTTCGGCACTGGTATTCCCAGCTCCAGCGCGGGGTCTTCAATCAGGTGGACCCAGGAGTCGCGCAGGTCCGGTGTCCTCTCGCTCGCCCGCACCTGCAGGGCGTGCACATCCGGCGACATGTTGACGGCAAAACGCATCGCTTTTTCGGCAACCTTCGTCCAGCCCCGCAGGGGAACGATGACCACCGGAGGGCGGAGGTGCGTGAGGTTGAGGGGATCGTGCAGTTCAATCTCCTTCGCCACAGCCTGATAGTGCCGGTGCACCCACGTCATTCCGATCAACAGGGTGGGGATGAGAAGAACGGTGATCCACGCGCCCTCCACAAATTTCGCTGTCAGAACCACGGCGACAGTGATGCCTGTTGCGGTGGCCCCAAGGCCGTTGATGCACATGCTGTGCCACGCGGCGCCGACTCCCTTGCGCTTCCAGTGAACCACCATGCCCGCCTGCGAGAGTGTGAACGCGAGGAATGCGCCAATCGCGAACAGCGGAATCAAGCGGTCCGTAACTCCTTTGAAAATAGCCAGGAGGCCACCAGCCAAGACAGCCAGAACGACAATGCCGTAGGTAAACACCAGGCGGCGGCCGCGGTTGGAGAAGGACTGCGGGAGGTATCCATCGTCGGCGACAATCTGGCACAGGCGTGGAAAATCGGCGAAGGCCGTATTGGCGGAGAGAGCAAGCACAGCCAGGATGGAACCAATCGATATGTAATAGAAGATGCCCCTCCCGGCAATCGCGCCGATGAGCTGCGAGAGCAGACTGTCATAGCCAGGCAAGCCGGGGTCGGTTGCGCCGACGTTATACACTTTCGCCAGCCAGGCGATGCCCGCCAGCATCAGGATCAGGATGCCGATGATCGCAGTGAGAGTGCGTCTGGCCGTGTCCACCGCAGGCTCGCGAAACGCTTTCACGCCATTGCTCACCGCCTCGACGCCGGTCATAGCCGTACAGCCGCTTGAAAATGATTGAAGGATCACCCACGCTCCCACCGCTGCCGTGGTCGCTTTGAGCGGATGGGGCGGAACTACGGGAATTGGCGTGCCGCCGCTGAGGAGCTCCTTCGTGAGACCGAGTCCGATCGCGCCGAGCAGACAGACAATGAACAGGTAGGTCGGGAGCAGGAACAGATTCCCGGTTTCACGCATGCCCCGGAGATTGATAAAGGTAATCGCGACGAGAATGCCCAGACAGATTGCGAGCGTGTGCGGCTGCAGGCTGGGAACGGCGGAAACCAGTGCGCCAACACCGGCGGAAATGCCCACGGCGACGACAAGAATGTAATCGACAATCAAGGCCGCGGCCGCAAGCAGGCCCGTGTGTTGCCCAAGGTTTTCCCGCGCCACCGTGTATGAACCGCCGCCGCCGGGATAAGCCGCAATGGTCTGGCGATAGGAAATGTAAACGATGACCAGCAGCGCAATGATGCTGAAGCTGATGGGAACAACGTACTGCACGCCGAGCGCGCCCAGCGGGATCAGCAACGTGAGCGCGGCCTCTGGACCATACGCGGCCGAGCTGAGCGCGTCGAGCCCGAAGACCCCAATGCCCGCCGAGGTGCCTAGCCGTTGCTCGGTGTCCTCAAACGTGGCCAGGGGCTTGCCAAACAGCAGATCGCCAAGCGACATAGACAACCATTATGCGCGAGGGCGGGCGTGGAGTGTGGGGCGGGTTTTACTGTCTGATCGAAACCAGGCCGGGCGCGCCTTTGCGCTCTTTGGTGACCACGGCTTTCGCTGCGTCGCTCGCCGAGAACATCTCGTAGGAGTCGAACTCGTCGTCAACCACCGGCGTGAGCGCGAGATCGGTGTACTGCAGTGCGTCGGGATCATGCTTCAACCGGCGCCGGAACAGCGCGAAATCGAGAATGCGCCCCGCCAGCCGAAGGTGCTTCCACACCAGATCGGCAGCGTAACTCGGATAAAAAGCGAAGGGGCTTTCGACGGGCAGCGTGGGCCGGCGCTCCCTCCGATACTTGCGCCGCAGGTATCCGCCCTGCAACGGATGCACGTTTTCCAGTTCGACGCACCCCCAGTACCATGTCAGCAACAGCAGCATGTTGCCGGGATTGCTGCGCGTGGCCGTCGATCGGCGCATCACCGTCTTCATGTGTTCGGGTGTGTAGAAAGTCTTCCACGCGTCGAGATAAACCTGCTCCCACTCCTCGCGCGACATGGTGGCGTGCACGGCGGTGACGTGCTCAAGGTCGTACTTGTTCAGGTCCGGGTCGAGATACGCACCGGCTTTATAGAGACGCTGGTGATCCTCCGAGCCGGGCAGCGGCGTGAGGCAGTGGAATTCCAGCAAATCGATGGGCAGCTCGCGCTTGATGATCTCAATATCGCGGATGATCGACGCCGGCGTGTCGCCGGGGAAGCCGAGAATATAGCCTGCAAACACCGTCGCGCCCGCATGCTTCCACGCCAGCAGCATTTTGCGGTATTCCGTGATCTTGTTCTGCTTCTTACGTGCGCCGAGCAGGCTGTCGGGGTTGATGCTTTCGAGCCCAATGAACACCCGCGCCACGCCTGCGCGCCCGGCTTTTTCAATGAAATGCGGCAGACGGTGGCACATAGTGTCCACCTGAATGATGAACTTGATATTGATCTTCTCGCGTTCGCGCATGGCGATGAGGCGGTCGAAGATGCTCTCCCAGTCGGTGTTGCGCGCGAAGTTGTCGTCGGTGATGAAGAAGCGGTTGATGCCCTGCGCCAGATTGTTGCGAATGATGCGCTCCACGTCGTCGGCCGAACGGCGCCGCGATTTTCGCCCCTGCACATTGATGATGGTGCAGAAGGAACAGAGGAACGGGCATCCGCGCCCCGCGTCGAAACTGGTCAACTTCCCGCCGGTTCGCTTGATGCGTGAGGCCGGAAGAATGGGCAAGGTTGTGCCGGGCAGCGACGGCAAATCGTCCATGTAATTGTAGAGCGGCTTCAGCTCGCCATTCCACGCATCGCGCAGCACAGCCTCGAAGCGCCCTTCGGATTCTCCGGCGAACAGCGACACGCCGAGATCCATCGCCTCTTTCAACTCCGGCGTCAGCTCGGGCAGCATGGAGAGACAACCAGAAACATGAAACCCGCCCAGACAGACCTTGACGCCGGCCGCGCGCAGCTTTCGCGCCATGTCCATCGCGCGCGGAAACTGGTTTGACTGCACGCCCACCAGCGCAACCAGGCCCTGTCCATCTCGCGTCCTCGCGCCGATCCGATTCAGCCGGATGCGCGTGTTGGTCTCATCGAACGCGGAGATTTCAATCTCGACATCGTCGCCGAGCACACGGCGCTGCTTGCAATCGAGCGCCAATCCATTCATCACCGCCAGCGTGTTGGAAGGGATTGCCGAGCGAAACCACTGGATGACATAACCGTCGTCGTCATAATGCGACGGTTTGATCAATACCAGGCGAAAATGCTTTGAAGTAGGCGCGGCAGTGCTCATTCCGAGACCGTAGCTGGCTTGTCTATTGTAAACCGGACGCCCACATCCAAACTTTTTCCGGAACTTTACGCCAGCCTGCGCGAGGAGTAATACCTAAGTCGTCGCTTCGGGTTTCGCGTCGTCGTCGTCAGATGGCTCTTTCTCGATGACCTTATAGCCATCCTTCGTGAACAGGACGTCGCGGATTTCGCCGCGTTTGCCAAGGTTCCCGAGCTGGCGCCCGTTCCATTCAATCTGAACGCCGCCGGCATTGCCGATGCGCACGCGCGTGCTTTCCTTTCCCTCGACGTTACGGCTCTCCTGGCTCTTGATCACGCCGGCAAACACGGTCTTTCCATCGGCCGTCACGCGTACCCAGGTGTCTTCAGTGGCTGCCAGAGTGAGGCGGACGCCATCGGCATCGCCGGCCGGAGGATCTGCTTGCGCCGATGCCTGTGCGGGAGGTTGCGCGGCCGGCGCCGGCTGATTCTCAGACGCGACCGGCGATGTCACCGGTTGCGCTACAGCAGCGGGGGCCGTACTCTGTTTCGGCGGCTGCACATTAATCACCGAACTCACCGCGTCGGCTTGAGCGTGGTTCTCAATCCGGTGCCACCACGTGTATAAAACGCCGCAGCCGACCACCACCACCAGCAGGAAACTCACCGACCGCAGCATGCGCGAGAAGCCCCAGGATCTGGCTCCCGTCATCGGCCGTAGATCGCGCAGCCTGGATTTCTCGGCGCGCGCAGGTGGCGCGGGCAGTGGCGCTTCCTCCACCGGCACTCCGGCCAGCGCCGCCTCGATTTCCTCGGCACTCAATCCGAGCGCGCCCGCATACTGCCGCACGAAGCTCTTATAGAAGAATCCGCCGGGCAGGTTCTTCCAGTTATCGGCCTCCATGGCCTCCAGATACTTGCGGTTTATCTTAATTCGCGCAGCAAGCTCAGCTAGTTCCAGACCCTGCTGGGACCGGGCGCGTCGGAGGATGGTACCTGGCGAGTCCATGGGCGGCGCTTAGCACCGTTCTTAACCGGTATAATACAACAGTCAGTGAAAACGTACCGGAATGGGGCCATTTCGGTGGTCGTTGTTAACTGGAATCGTTGCGCACTCTTACGGGCCTGTCTGCGGTCCCTGATGGCGCAGGATACCAGCCGCGACGTAGAGATCGTGGTTGTGGATAATGGTTCGGTGGACGGCTCGGCCATGATGGTCGATGCCGAGTTCCGGGACGATGGGCGTTTTCCCGTGCGTCTGATACGGAACGGAGAGAATCGCGGCTTCTGCGCCGCAAACAATCAGGCATTCGCGGGGAGCCGGTCTGAGTTTGTGGCCCTGCTCAACAACGATGCCGAGGCTGAGGCGGGCTGGCTCTCCGGTCTGCTGGAAGCGTTCGAAGGACGGCCTGATGTCGGCATGGCCGCTTCGCGCGTTCTCGTCTATGAGGACCCGAAGCGTATCGATAAAGCCGGACATCTGATGTATCTCGACGGGCAGAACCGGGGCCGGGGCTCCGGCGCGCTGGACAGCGGGCAGTATGATCGTGTGGAAGAAGTACTCTGGCCCGATGGTTGTGCCGCCATGTACCGGCGCGCCATGCTCGACGAGATCGGCGGCTTCGACGAGGATTTCTTCGCGTATGCGGACGACGCGGAACTCGGGCTGCGGGCGCGCATCGCGGGCTGGACGTGCCTGTACATGCCAGCGGCCGTGGTGCGGCACCGGCGGGGAGAAACGCTGGGCCTTCGCTCGCTGCGCCGGGTGGAGCTTATCGAACGCAATCGCGTGCTGCTGGCCACGAAGCTGTTTCCGTGGAGCCTGCTGTGGCTAAACTGCGCATTTTACTTCATGCGCCTGGCCGCGGGTCTGCTCGCCGCGTTGCGCGGCCGGGGGGAAGTGGGCCGGTTCCAGGGAATGGGACGGTGGAGGGTGGCAATGGCGCTGTTACGGGGAGACCTGCAGGCGATACCGATGTTACCGGCGATGCTGCGGAAACGAAGCCGGATGCGGTCGATTCGAAAGCTCTCTCCGCGAGCGGTACGCCAGCTTCTGTGGAGGCACCGGATCACGCTGGCGGAGATCAGCGAGCAGGCGGTTTAAACTTTCCCGTGGCCCTCCCCATTCAAGCCCGAGCTTCGTCGGCGTGCCCCGCCTGCGGCGATCCCGGCTTTCGCGCCCTGTTTCGCGCTACCGACCGTCTGTATCGCACCACCGCCAAAGAGTTCCACATCGTCGAGTGCAAAGGCTGCCGCATGCTGCGTCTGGACCCCTGTCCCACCATTCGCGAACTGCCCGATTATTATCCGAAGAATTACTGGTTCGCGCCAACGGGAGATCCGGCCAGCCGCATGGAAGAGCGCTGGCGCCGGTTCGCGCTTCGCGATCATGTCAGCTTCGTCGAGCGGGCGATACGCGATTCCGGTGAACGAGGTCTGGTGCTCGACGTCGGATGTGGCGGCGGATTGTTCCTGAATCTTCTCCGTGAAGCGATAGATCTGCCCGTTCTCGGGCTCGATTATTCGCTGGACGCCGCGCGCGTGGCGTGGGAGAGCAACGCCGTTCCCGCTTTTTGTGGCACCCTCTGCCAGCCCCCGGTGCCTCCGGAGAGTTGCGCGGCGGTCACCATGTTCCACATCCTGGAACATCTGCACGATCCGGAATCCTACGTTCGCCAGGCTCGCCAGTTGCTGCGCCCCGATGGCCGTCTTATCATTCAGGTTCCCAATGCTTCGTGCTGGCAGTTTCTGTTGCTCGGTGAAAACTGGAATGGCGTGGATGTTCCGCGTCATCTGATCGATTTTCGCGAGAACGATGTGGTCCGTCTGCTGCAGAGCGGCGGCTTTGAGGTGCTGCGTATGAAGCACTTCTCGCTTCGTGACAATCCGGCCGGGCTGGCCACCAGTCTCGCGCCTTCGCTCGATCCCATGGCCCGCCGCGTTCGCGGGGTGACTGAGACGCCTCGGACGCGCCTGTCCCGCGATCTTCTCTATTTCGGCCTGCTTTGTCTCGCGCTGCCGCTCACCATGATGGAAGCGGCCTGCCGCGCCGGATCCACCCTGATGGTGGAGGCGCGAATCCGCAAGTGATCTATCGAACTCTCGAGCGCCTGCTTCCGGCCGGGTTGCGTCGCTACCTGCTGTTTTTTGAGGCAGAGATTGAACGCGCCGTGGACGAGTTTGCCCGATCCATTCCGAGTGGCTCGCGAGTGCTCGATGCCGGTGCGGGCGAGTGCCAGTACGCCGGTCATTTCAAGAAGCATCGGTACACTTCCGTCGATCTCGGCGTGGGCGATGCAGCCTGGAATTACGGCACGCTCGATGCCGTTGCCGATCTCACGGCCCTTCCATTTCCGGGCGCGACTTTTGACGCCTGTCTCAATGTGGTGACACTCGAGCATGTCCGTGACCCGGCCGCGGCTCTCGCCGAAATGGGGCGCGTGCTGAAGCCGGGTGGCCGATTGCTGCTGATTGTTCCTCACGAATGGGAAGTGCATCAGGCGCCGCACGATTATTTCCGCTACACGCGATACGGTGTCGCCTGGCTGCTGGATCAGGCCGGCTTTTGCGAGGCCGAGATCCGGCCCGTGGGAGGGTGGTTTCGTCTGATGTCGCGGCGTCTGCTCAATGGACTGCAGTTCTTTCCAGGTCCTCTGATCGTCATTGCAGCCTTTTTTTTCGCACCGCTCGCGCTCGTGCTTCCTTTGTTTGACTCGCTTGACCGCGAGCGCAACTTTACACTGGGATATATATGCACCGCCAAACGGCGTGGTTGATCGCTGCGGTCCTGTCACCAGGACTGGTTGCCGGATCCGATTTCAGCGGCGCGAAGGCGCTGGAGGGTACTCGTCGAGCGGTCGCCTTCGGTTCACGCCCGCCGGGATCCGCCGCCATCCGCAATCTGCGCTCGTACATTGAAGCCCAGCTCCGTCCGCTGCGCTGCCACGTCAGCGAAGACGCCTTCACCGCGAGCACGCCGGAAGGCCCGGTACAGATGACCAACATCATCGCCCGCTTTCCAGGCGCGTCCTCACAGGCGCTGGTGATCACCGGCCATTACGACACGAAGAAACAGCCGCGCTTTGTGGGCGCCAACGACGGTGGATCGTCCACGGGCTTTCTCCTTGAGCTGGCCAGCGTGATTTCTTCACGAAAATGGAACAGCGATATCTACCTGGTCTGGTTCGACGGCGAAGAAGCGTTTCACGAATGGACCGACACCGACAGCGTATACGGCAGCCGGCATCTGGCCGAACGCTGGTCGCGCGACGGTACGCTGGCGCGTGTGAAGGCGCTGATCAATATCGACATGATCGGCGACCGGGATCTCGACATCGCGAAGGACACGAGCTCTTCATCCGGCCTTTTGCAGTTGGTATGGAAGTCCGCCTACGATCTTGGCTACGGCCGCTACTTCACCGATGCCGAAGGACCGATCGAGGACGATCATTCGCCATTTCTGGCTCGCGGCGCCAACGCCCTCGACGTGATCGATTTCGATTACGGGCCGTCCAATTCCTGGTGGCACACGCCCGACGACACCATGGATAAGCTAAGCGCGCACAGCTTTCAGGTTGTTGGCGATGTAGTACTGGCGGCGATGATGCGGCTCGACTGAGGCAGCGCTAAATCAGGCTGCACTCCACCTTGTTCACTTTTTCCGCTATCACTTCGAGCAGCCACGGAGAGCCCAGCAGCCGTTGTGTGAAAGGCGATGGTGCCGCTGAGTCCAGGCGATGATGCGAACCGTGCGGACAAACCGTGAAACCCAGTTTGTCCGCAACGTGGCATCCGGCGCGGACGATATCGGCGATTTCGCGATTCTTCGGGCTTACCAACCGTCCCGTGGCGCACTGACTCAGATCGTCCGGCATACTCCAGCGGGAAAACAGCGCCTCCGTAATCTCGAAGGAATTAGCGCCAAAGGCCGCCTCCTCGAGATCGCATACCGAGTGGCCTTCCTCGGTCGCCACTTCAAGCACGCGATCGTACTGCCGGGGATACTCGCTGATCAGCGCGAGTTGACCCACGCCATGCAAGAGCGCGGCGGTGTAGGCGTGGTCCATGCGTGCGACGCAATCGATCATGTGCTCGCAGAGCAGCGCGGAGGCCAGGCTATGCCGCCAGCAATGGCGGATACGTTCGCTGCCGGGTCCGCGCGGCAGAAATCGCCACAGGCAGGCAGTGAAGACGATCATCTCCGTCCGGTCCCGGCCGATGATGGCGAGCGCGTGGAGGATGCTCTTGATCTCGGCGCGCAGATTGAACACAGCGGAATTCGACAGGCGCAGAACCTCGGTGGATATGGAAGGGTCCGTGGTGATCAGGCGCGCGAGATCGGCAAACGATGCTTCTTCGTTGATGAGCCGCATCAGCCGGAGTGCGACGGGTGAGAACGCGGCAAATCGCGATTGGCGGGCCACACGATCGATTACAGGCGCGGCGTCGCGGGAAACCGTAGTTAAGGAGGTCATCTCGCCCTTCTCGTTCATATCGAAGAGAAGCGCTCCGGAGTAGAGCTTTACTGGATTCCTTGGTTTGCCTACAGAGAATCCTGTCAAATGTCGCTGTCCTCGCGCGATGGATCGTGCGAACTTGTTGTACCCACGGGAGTAAGCGGGTGTGGCCGCCGGATGACCGTCGAGCCGCCGGCGGTTGCCGCTCTTGCCGTCTCTCGGCGCACGAGCTGACTGGCGGCGGTCCTCGTCGCGGCGACGAACTCGTCGCAGGCCTGGATTCGGTCGCGGCAGAACTCGCACAGAAGAAAATGCTCCTCGAACGGCGTGCTCTCCTGTTCGGTCAGCCGGTCGAGGGAGTAGAATTCCACGAAGTCCTCACTGAACTGCGTACACGAATTGTTAGGTATCACACAGTTGTCCCGAGGACTACGCCCTGAAAGCTCTGTCGCGTGGTAGCCCTCTACGGACTAGTGACGCATAGAGGAATAGGTTCTCACGAAAAGTGCGCTGAGCACTTTCTGTTGCAGCTTCTTCTTGCCAAGCTCGCCAAACCGCGCCTTCGCCCGAGACTTCAGAAGCCGGAACTGCGTCTCGGTCAGCTCCATCTCGCGGCAGATCTGGTCCTGGCTTTCTTCTTGCAGGTAGAAGCGTACCAGGATCTCGCGGTCCCGCTGAGAGAGCGAGTCGAGCACTCGCCGCATTAGCGCGATGTTTTCGCGGGAGGCGAGACTCTGTTCAGGGTTCCAGCTTCGATCCGGCAATCGGCTGTTAACATCGATCTCCACTTCCTCGCGGCGGCTGTGCACCAGATCGTCGATGTGCGCGGCAACCTGGCGCCTAACCACTGTTCGCACGAAGCCCATAAGGCGTTCCGGTTCGCGCAGGTCTCCGCGGCGGATGGCCTGCACCACGATCAGGAAGGTGTCGTGGACGCGGTCGTCCAGCTCCTGTGGGCCTAACTGACGGCAGAGGTAAAAGCGGATGCCTCGGGCGAAGATGCGGTAAAGCTCCTCCATGCCCGTTGGGTCTTCCTGCCGAATCCGCTCTACCAGTTCGGACCAGTTGTTGGGGGTTTCGCCGAGGCTCGACTCCTCGGCTTGCCCGTCCGCGGCTTCGGTTTCGCCGGGCTCGATCTCCGGATCCGGTTCGCTTCGATCAACCGGACTTATTTCTACCGGACTAAGCTCGTCCATATGCTACTCCTTCTTTACGGCAGGCCGTCGCCGTTTCTCTTGTTTTCCCTGCCGTTTCGATCCCCGGAATACACGTACCGCCGACCCCTCACTGGGGTCTTGTCAGAAGCTAGGCCTTCTAGTAGATGTACTAGTAGTACTAAGTAAGAGACTATAGACAGATCCTAGGGAGATTTCTATAGGACCTTAGGAAAATCCTGTGGAAAATTATGTATCACATTGATCCTTAAGCTTAATTAGCATGTCCTGAGAATCAGGATAAATACCTCACCGACCTCTACGGCAACATAGATACCCGGTCCTGTTCTTATTAGTACTAGTACTATAGTGAATGAGTTTTCATGGTACTGTCTTACGCGCCAGCGGCGTGTGCGAACTTCTTGAACGCTGCGTTAGCTGGTGGTATGCTGAAGGCGACGTGGATTGATTTATGCTCCGTCTTTTGGGAGCTGGCTAATTGCAACCACGATAAAAAGTGCTAAAGGTGAGTCGGTCTTCGCAAATCTGAACCCCCGGCACCCCTGTAGCCGGGGGTTTTTTCTTGCCGGGCAGGCGGAGCCGAATCGCCGCGAAAGGACTTTCGCGTGAGCGTTTCGACTGCCCGCGGTTCCATCGGAGGAAGTGAAGGGGATCTGGTCTCGGTACGCATCCTGACCGATCCACGCCGCCTCGAAGACCTTCTGGAGACCCTCGCTACGGCCGAATTCCCAGTGAATCCGCAACTGTACCACCAGGCGTCCCGAGTCACGGTGGAGTTTCCGGCGTACGCCTGCCACATCGAACGGCTGCGACAGCTTGTGCACGCCAGCGGCTTTGACGAAGCTGCCCTCTGCATTCGCGGACCGCTCGATCCGGTGGATTAGCCGGTGAGGCCGTTGCCGCGCTAACGGTTTGTCACGCCCGCTCCGATATCATAGGAGACAGGACTTCCCTGCCTCACTCAATGTCTGAGAAAAGCACCCCCGTACTGAATAGCTGGCTGGAGGACGAGCTTTATCTGGAGTACCTCCACGACCGCAAGACCGTCGATGAAAGCTGGAAGAGCGTCTTCGAGGAGAACGGTCACAGCGACACCAACGGGCAACCCGGCGATACCGCGGGCAACGGTCATTCCCCGGCAATAGCCGCCGAGCCGACGCCGGTGAGCACTGCCTTGGCTGCACTCCCGCGGCATCAGCCGGTGGAAGGCGAACAACTCGTGCCATTGCGCGGTCCCGCGGCGCGCATCGCGGAAAACATGACCGCGAGCCTGACGGTCCCGACGGCCACATCGCAGCGCCAGATTCCCGTGAAGGCCATTGATGAGAATCGCCGCGTGCTGAATGATTACCGGGTGCTCAATGGCCGTGGCAAAGTCTCGTTCACGCATCTCATAGGCTGGGCCGTCGTGCGCGCTCTCGAAAAAGTCCCTGCGCTCAACCATGCGTTCGCTGCCGGCGATGGGGAGGTCTTCCGCGCCATTCGACACAAGATCAACCTCGGCATCGCCGTCGATGTTGCCGGACGGGAAGGCTCGCGCTCGCTCAAGGTGCCGAATATCAAAGACGCCGGCTCGATGACGTTCGCGCAGTATCTGAATGCTTTCGACGATATCGTCGTGCGCGCGCGGACCGGCAAACTCGGCGTGCCCGATTTCGAAGGGACCACCATTTCGCTGACGAACCCGGGTACGGTGGGCACGGTGGCTTCGGTGCCCCGTCTCATGCCGGGCCAGGGGGCGATCATCGCGACCGGCGCTATCGATTATCCGGCGGCTTTCCGTGGCATGCCCGCCGAACTGCTGAACAATCTCGGCGTGAGCCGCGTGATGACGGTCACCTGCACCTACGACCACCGCATCATCCAGGGAGCGGAATCCGGCCTGTTTCTGGCGCGCCTGCAGGAGCTGCTGGAAGGCCAGGACGATTTCTACGAACAGATCTACGCCGACATCCACGTTCCCTTCAAGCCGGTGCGCTGGGAGGTGGACAAGCGCGAGAAGATCGCCGCGCCGGGGTTATCGCGCGCCGATGAAGCGGCCAAACAGGCGGCGGTGCTGCAGCTTGTCCGCGTGTATCGCGTGCGCGGGCATTTGATGGCTCAACTCGACCCACTTTCGACGGATCGCCCATACCATCCCGATCTCGATCCGGCCACCTACGGCCTGACCATCTGGGATCTCGACCGCGAATTTCACACGGGCACGTTCGCCGCCAGCGGGCATCGGAAGTACGCGACGTTGCGCGAAATTCTGGAGATGCTGCGCCAGACCTATTGCGGCACGCTCACCTGCGAGTACATGCATATCCAGCATCCCGAAGAACGCGAGTGGCTGGAACTAAAGATGGAACCCACCGGCAATCGCTGGGAACTGGATGCCGCGACGCGCGTGCGCGCGCTGAACCGTCTGATTGAGGCGGAAGAGTTCGAGCATTTCCTGCAGAACCGGTTCGTGGGCCACAAACGGTTTTCGATGGAAGGGTCGGAATCGGCCATGACCATCCTCGATGAGACGCTCGAGCTGGCATCCGGCGCGGGCGTGCGCGAAGTGGTGATGGGCATGGCGCACCGCGGCCGCATCAACGTGCTGGCGAATATCGTCGGCAAGCCGCTGGTACAGATTTTCTCCGAATTCGAAGGCAACGTCGATCCGGACAGTACACAGGGCTCCGGCGACGTGAAATACCATTTGGGCGCCACCGGGACGCGCCGCTCGGAAGAGGGCAAGGAGATCACTGTTTCGGTGGCATTCAACCCGAGCCATCTCGAGGCAGTCGATCCGGTGGTGGAAGGCGTTGTGAGGATCAAACAGGATCGCATGGGCGACGAGTTGCGCGAGCGCGTGATACCCATCCTGATTCATGGCGACGCCGCGTTCGCAGGGCAGGGCGTGGTGGCCGAGACTCTGAATCTTTCCCAGCTCTCCGGTTACCACACCGGCGGCACCATCCACATCGTCATCAACAACCAGATTGGATTTACCACCAATCCGCAGGAGTCGCGTTCAGCGACGTACTCAACGGACGTAGCGCGCATGGTGCAATCCCCCATCCTGCACGTCAATGGGGACGATCCCGAAGCCTGCCTGCGCGCGACCCAACTCGCTTACGGCTTCCGGCAGAAATTCAAGAAGGACGTCGTCATCGACATGGTGTGCTACCGGCGGCACGGCCACAACGAAGGCGACGACCCGAGCTACACGCAGCCGCTGCTCTACCGGAAGATCAAGGACCATCCTTCGGTGGCGGTGCTCTACTCACAGCGTCTAATTCGCGACAACGTGGTGACTGCCGAGCGGGTCGCCGAGATGCGTGAGGAGGTGCCCGCCAGGCTGAACAATATTTACGACGCGGCGCGCCACCATGCCGAGAAATATCTGGGTGATGAGCTGAGCGCCCTCGATCAGGCCGATGTGTCGAAGGCGCGGCCGCACACGGCCATTTCGACATTGGCGATCCAGAGAATCATCGGCGGCCTGGTCACGTTCCCGGCGAATTTCCACGTGCATCCGAAGCTCAAAGGATTTCTGGACAAACGCAGGGCCTTGCTCGACGGCGGTTCGGCCGATTGGGCCACCGGCGAGGCGCTGACGTTCGGCAGTTTGGTGCTGGAAGGCACGCCGGTCAGGCTCAGCGGCCAGGACAGCGCGCGCGGAACGTTCAGCCAGCGGCATCTCGAATATTACGACTACGAGGACGGCCACAACTACATCCCGCTGCAGCATCTGGAATCCGGCCAGGCGCCCTTCGACGTGTTCGACAGCTCTTTGAGCGAATACGCGGTGATGGGATTCGAGTTCGGCTACAGCGTGGGCGATCCGATGCGGCTGGTGATCTGGGAGGCGCAGTTCGGGGATTTCGCGAACGGCGCGCAGATCATGATCGACCAGTTCATCGCCAGCGCCGAATCGAAGTGGGGACAACCGAGCGGCATCGTGCTCCTGCTCCCGCACGGCTACGAAGGTCAGGGTCCCGAACATTCCAGCGCGCGCATCGAGCGGTTCCTGCAATTGTGCGCCGAGAACAACCTGCAGGTGTGCAACTGCAGCACGCCCGCGCAGTATTTCCACCTGCTGCGGCGCCAGATGTACGGTGGTCCTGATCAGAGCGCCGTGCGCAAGCCGCTGATCGTGTTCACGCCCAAGCGCGGACTGCGCAACCCGCGCACCGTTTCACCTCTGGAAGATTTCGCCGGTGGGCGTTTTTCCGAAGTGCTGCAGGACAGTGCGATTGCCGATGCGGAGCGCGTGCGCCGCGTGCTGATTTGCTCCGGGCAGATTTATTACGACCTGCTCACCGCGCGCGAGCAGCGCAAGGTGGATGACGTGGCCATCGTGCGGCTGGAGCAGATCTATCCGTTCCCCGCGGCCGAAATGAAGGAAGCGGTGCACCGCTATCCGGCTTCCGCCGAGGTGGTGTGGGTGCAGGAAGAGCCGCGCAACATGGGCGCGTGGGAGTTTGTCCAGGACGTGATCGGTGCCGTGCTGGAAGGCAAGCGCCCGCTGCGCTATCTGGGGCGCGTGGAATCCGCGAGCCCCGCCGCCGGGTCGCTGAAGCGGCACAACGAGGAGCAGACAGACATTCTTGAGGCGGCGTTCAATGCCGCGCCGGTGCTGAAGCTGCGGGGACGAAGGCGAAGGTAGAGGCGAGCAGTCCCTCGCAGTCAGGCGGCGCGGATCAATCGCTTGAATGTGATAGTCTCGCCAGTTGAGAGGAATCGCCGCTGGCGCCGCCTGCCACGAAGAACTAATCCCCACCCGTTCTTGGCCACGGGCTATGCGAGTTCCTCAGGCGAACGGAATCTTGAGCTGGCGGAGAATCTCGGTGACCAGCCTTTGTCGATCTCCGAGTGACGGGGACCATTTCAAGGCGGCGTCAAGCAAAGAACCGCACATCGTAATGAAACGCTTCGGCAGGATGAACACGGATGCGGTGGAACTCAGGATGTCGAGGGTTGATGAGCCAGTTTGACTCAGACGGGGCCAGGGCCGACGGCACGATCAGGATCGCGGCCTTGCGATCCGTCACAAAAGAATCGCCCACGGCTGCCAGTTGGGGAGGGGCCGGACTACTGCGCCAATCGGAGTGAATCCGGCTGAGGCTGACTTTCTTCCGGGAGACACTGTCAGGGATGTCCGCGGAAACCATCACCAGGTCCCGGGGCGAGTCGCCGGGATCGATGTGGACGAAGTACTCGATCATGGCCAACGACGAGTGTTCCGAGGTGTACGCGAGCCGCGTGCCCGGACTGGACCAGCGGCCGCCGAAACGGAACGCTCCTTCTCCATCGAGCGGCTGCTTTGCGTGGGTATTTCGGAGGATTCGATAGACGCGCGTCAACTAATGCCGCCATAGGCGATACGGCCCAGCACATTTTCCACCGCGCGTGCTCCCGCTTCCGTGTCCATCAATTCCAGCGGGGGACTGCCGCCCAACGCCCGGTTGGGACGCTTGAGCCAGCGGGACGCGCCGTCCTTGTCCCCAATGTAGTGCCGGGCCAGCGCCACAATGCGAGCCAGCCGGTACACGCGGTCGGATTCATGCCGTGCCAGGCGGCCCTGCCGGCCCCGGCGCTGCAGGCTGCGTGGGGAAAGGCTCAGGCTGCGGGAAAGATCCTTGAGGGTCAGGCCGGCCGAGTCCATGACGCTGTCCACCACTTGTCTTGGGAAGCCTTCCCGGATCGCCACGCGCAGTTCGGCCTCTGTCGTCAGACTTCGGCCCAAAGCCGCTTTTCCTCCGAGTTCTTCCACGACGGCGCTCAGCTCGTTAACCATAACCGTTCTGTCGCCAATCATAGCGCCATTTGTCGCCTGAGGCAATCGGGACTCCGCTTACCGGATCACCGTCCGTAGCAGGGTGCTTAGTCCATTCCAGAGAATCTGTACGCCGATGCAGACCAGAATGAACGACGACAGGCGGATGATCACGTTCATGCCGGAGTCGCCGAGGGTGCGTCCGATGCGTTCGGCAAAGCGATAACTTATGTAAATTGACGCCGCGATCAAAACCGCGCCCAGCAGCATGCCAACAATCAGCGGCCATCGCCACTCGGAGCCCTCAGGCCGGTTGGCGCCCACCGTGATGGCCGTCGCGATCGTCCCCGGTCCGACGGTGAGCGGCAGCGTGAGCGGATAGAAGGCCTGGCGGGAGTAGCTGGCCTCGCTGCATTCCCGCTGGGACCCGCCGCTGCCCTCGCCATCATCGTTGGGCTGGCGCAACAGCGCCCAACCCGTGGAAATCACGACGAGCCCTCCGGCCACCTGCACCACCGGCAATGAAATCCCGAAGAATGCCAGAATGTGCGTGCCGATGAAGATGGACGCCAGGATCAGAATGAGGCCGTTGATCGCGATCATCCGGGCCAGCGCTTTTCGCGCTTTGCTGGACAGCCCACGCGTCAGCGATAGAAAGATGGGCGTGTTGCCCAGCGGATTGACGATGGGAAACAGCGCTCCGACAACAAGCAGCGTGTACTTCGCGAGAGCGGTGAGTGGCCCTGCCATCAACGCTCACTTTACCTCAGCGGAGCGCCAGGCCTCACGGATCTCGCGAATCTGCTCCGCGTGCCGCACCGGATGCGCAATTATCACCCACAGGCAATCATGACACGTGATGCGCCCGGCGACCGGGTGCACCATCGACACTGTCCGCAAATCGTCCGGACAGGATTCCACCCAGCGAATAGTGCGCTCGCGGCGCTCCGCGAACTCCGCGATCGCTTCGGCGAGCGATGCGAACCGGCCACTCGGCCGCACCGGTTCCGGAGCCGACCGTTTTCGGGTGCGATCCGCCGCGGCTGCGCATAGGCGTTTCTCACGGTCTGCATCGGCAATTCCTGGCTCGGTGATGGGCGTCCCCTGGCGGACCCCGCGGAACATCCCCGATTCTGCGACCGCCACATGTTCGGTGCATTCAAGGATCGACCATCGGTCCGCGCCCGGCTTCCAGACGGCCTCCGCTTCCGTCACGCCGCCGAGCGCGCGCTGGAAAACCTCCTGGCTTTCGCGAAGGGAATGGAGCAACAATCGCCTGTCGGTCTCGTCCATGGTTACTTCGCCAGCGGCATCACGATTTCCATACCGCCGATCACCCCTCGCCTCGGCATGGGCACGCCCAACACTTCCTGATAAATGGTGTCGGTGATGTTGGTGAGTTGTAGAAATGGCCGCACGCGTCCGTTGGGCCGCGCGAGCGAAGCATCCCAGAGAGCGTACGGATTGCGGGCGTAGCGATCCAGCGCGCCCACGTAGGTTCGCCCAACAAGCCACGGTCGAATGGTGCCCTGCCAACCCACCACGGCGTTGTTGATCGGGTAATTGAACACGTATTTCGAGATCACATCGCCGATGTCGCCGCGATCGCCAATCAGGCCGGTGTAGCCAACTGAGATCGCCTCATTTTCGCGAAGCCGGAATTCCGCCGAGCCCTCGAAACCGGTGAACACCAGATGATCGAAGTTAGTGGCCTGATAGATATTCGTTTGCGGATTGAGAACGTAATCGATCAGGTTCCTATCGCGCCGCTGAAACATCGTGGCTGACGCTTTGAATCGCCGTCCCACGAAGTAATCGACGCCACCTTCGTAGTTCCACGATGTCTCGGGCTTCAGGTTCGGGTTACCCAGATCGGACGGGTCGCTGTAATAGAGATCGGTATAAGACGGCAGCCGGAACGCACGGCTGGCCGATGCGCGCGCCTTGAATTTCGAATTGATCCAATAGCCGGCTGACGCGGTGGGGCTCACCTGGTTGCTCAGGCCGTCGTAGACGTCGTCGCGCACGCCGAGACTAAACGAGAACCGTCGCAGCGCCCGCGTGTCCCACGACGCGTAGAGAGCCTCGTGATTGCGCGCGTGAATGCCGAGATTATTGCTGTCGATCGACTCTTCGTAATACTCCGCACCGTAATGCAATTGACCGATGGGCAGCGTGTCTTTGCGCCGCAACGCGCCTTCATAACTCTCCAGATAATGATGATTGGTGTAGATCTCCGGGTCATCGCGGAACAACACATAAAGATCGGTGTGCCGGCGGAAGGCGAAGTCAGCCTCGGTGTTGGGGCCCAGCTCCTGGCGGACTAACGCGAACCAGCCCTTGGTGCGCTCCCACGAAGGGTAATCGCCATAGAAATCGTTCGCGCCGAACGGCCGGTCGCTGAGTGTGAGCAGCAGGTCAGTGAAGCCGAGCCAGGTTTTGGCGTGACTGATGGAGGTGAAATCGAGATCGCGATAATCGCGGTCGGGCATGAAGCCGTCAGAGAAATCGCGCGCACCGAAAAGCTGCTCGCTGAGTTTATCGTCGCCGAACGAGAGCGATCCGCTCTCCTCATTCGTTCCAAAGTTGCCGAGCCCGCCGCGCAGGCGCAGCTCCGGCTCCTCCGACGGCTGCCGCGTGAGAATGTTGATCACGCCGCCGATCGCGTCCGAACCGTACTCGGCCGAACCCGAGCCATTGAGAATCTGCAGTTCCGACACGGCGTCGAGCGGGAGCGGCAGATCCATGTTGTGATGGCCGCTCTGCGCGTCGTTGATGCTCATGCCATCGAGCAGCACCAGAGTCTGGCCAAAGGTGCCGCCGCGAATAGATACGTCGGATTGAATGGTGTTAGGGCCGCGCTCCTGCATGTCCACCGACGAATCCATGCGCAGGTAGTCGGCGAAGGAATTGAACAGCAGACGTTCGCCGCTGACGGTGAAGACGTCAACGCTGCGGTCGGCCTCTTCGAGAGGAATGGGCTCGAAGGTTCCGGTGACTACAACGACCTCTTTCGGTGGCGGAGGAATAGCGGTCGCGGTGTTGGAAGTATTACCTAGAGGCGTTTGCGCGAGACCGGAGCACACTACGAGCGCGGGAAGCAGAAGGGACCGCATGGGGAAACTTCAGAATAGCAAGGGGGCGCGGATGCCCTATACTGAGGGCGTGGAAGCGCACCGGATAGAAGCCACGGTCGGGGAGCAGGGCACGCTGCTATTGCAGAATCTGCCGTTCGAGCCGGGCCAGCCTGTGGAGGTGTTGGTCGTTTCTAAGCGGAGGACCGAAGCTGAAGAACCGAGCCGCAGCCTACTGGGTTCCGTTCTTCTATACAGCGATCCGTTTGAGCCCGTGGCCGGCGAGGAGTGGGAAGCCCAGCGGTGATCCTGCTGGACACCCACACCTGGGTATGGTGGGCCTCGCAACCTGAGAGACCGCGACTCAGGCACCGTCAACTACTTGAGGAGGGTCCGGACCACGTTCACGGCGTCAGCATTATCTCCTGTTGGGAGGTTGCGAAGCTGGTTCAGTACGGACGGCTGAAACTAGATCGGCCTGTCGAGCTTTGGATCGACTTGGCGCTCGCGAAGGCCGGCATCAATCTACTTCCTCTATCACCGCAGATCGTCATCGAGTCAACGAAACTGCCCGAGGCCTTCCACCGCGATCCGGCCGATCAGTTGCTGGTTGCGACCGCGCGAGTACTCGATTGCCCCATCCTCACTGAGGACCAAAAGATCGCGTCGTATCCGCACGTTCGCCACGCCTGAGGTGGCATCCTGTCACCGCCCGAAACATTTCATGCTAGGCTTGTTTTTTTACATGCGTCCACGGGAAAGTTGCGTGTGTGTTGCGACGATGTTTCCGGAGCCCCTTCTTGTAGATACATCGCATCGCCTGTTGAAAGGATGTGGGCAAAACAACAAACAGGATCATCGGATTGGGGTACCGTCGCATAATAAACGCGTTGACGACAACCGGCCCAATGGTGACGTTTCTCTGCGGTCTCGGCGGAAGTGTCGCCGTGGAATTCGTCACGTTGCTGCACGCATACGAGCGCGAGCCAATCTTGTTGCAGGCGCGCTACAAGCTGTTCGGCTTTTATGTGGTGCGGGCCTGCCTTGCCATCGCAGCGGGGCTGCTCGCTGTCGCCTACCGCGTCTACGACAGGCCCATTCTTGCCGTGAATATCGGAGCGTCTGCTCCGCTGATCTTTTAAGTTCTTGCCAGCGGCATTCAGTCGACGCCGGCTCTACGGTGCTGTGTCGGCGCACGCGGTCGTTCGTAAGGCGCTCAATAACCCTACCCTTGCGGCCGAAACCAGAGGTCTTCGACAATCGACGGCCGTCCTTGATCTTTTTCATAGGTGTTCCATCTTATAAAACAATTGTGAGGCGTCTCGTGCTGTGGATATTCACCCGACCTCGCGCGTATGTGAATCATACGAAAGTGGTTCTGCGTCCGTTTCGCCAGAACGTTTTCCACCGGGCTTTGCACAGAGTTTTACAGGCGATCATTCAGAGGGTAGGCGTATGCAATCACAGCGCCGCGCAATACGCTCGCCATAACTCTGGCACATGCCGTCGTACCCAAGTAGGCTAGAGGTCGTCCCCCCATGGCTGCCACCGACATCGCCCTCGCCAAGGGCCTTCCCGCGAATCTCGACGCCGAACGGTTCGTGCTCGGCTCTATCTTGCTGGACGACTCGGCGTTCATAGAAACCGCCGGCGTTCTGGAGGCCGACGACTTCAGTCTCGAGAAGCACCGCCGCATCTTCCACCGCATGACCGAGCTGTTCGAGCGCGGCGAACGCATTGACCGCGTCACCGTTGCCAATGAGCTGATGCGTCACGCGCAGCTTGAATCGGTGGATGGGCTCAGCTACCTGGTGTCGCTCGACGAAGGGCTTCCGCACATCGCTAATCTCGAAAGCTATGTGCGCATCGTCAAGGACAAGTCCCTGCTGCGGCGCATCATCTTCTCATCGCAGAAGCTGATCGACCGCTGTTTCATCGGAGAGGACGATCCCAGTGAAATCCTGGCGGGCGCGGAAGAGAACCTGCTCAAGCTGGGCGACGCGCGGGCATCGGACGCGCTGGCAAACCCCGACACCATCATTCGCGAATACGAAGGCGGCATCAACGCTTTCCTCGATCCCAGCAAGCGCATCAAGGGACTGAGCACCGGTTACCTGAAGCTGGATGAGATGACCGGCGGCCTGCACGCGGGTGAATTGGTGATTCTGGCGGCTCGGCCATCGATGGGCAAGACCGCGCTGGCTCTGAATATCGCCCAGCACGTGGCGACGAACTCGCAACAAAGCCAGACGGTGGCGGTGTTCTCGCTGGAAATGTCGAAGGAGTCCCTGCTGACGCGCATGATCTGCGCGGGCGCGCGAGTGGACCAGCAGAAGTTCCGCGCGGGCTATCTCAATCAGGATGAGCGCCGCCAGTTGCAGCAGTCGGCAAATGAGTTGGTGAAAGCACCGTTGTACATCGACGACACCTCCGGCATCAACATCATGGATATCCATGCCAAGCTGCGCCGGCTGCGCAGCGAGAGCGGGCTTGGCCTGGTGATAGTCGATTACCTGCAGCTGATGACTGGGCGTGGACGGTTCGAAAACCGCAATGCGGAGGTCAGCTCGTTATCGCGGGGGTTCAAGCTGCTGGCGAAGGAATTGAAGGTGCCGATGATGGTGCTCTCGCAGTTGAGCCGCGCTCCGGAAACGCGGCAGGGAGATCACCGGCCGCAACTGAGCGATCTTCGTGAATCGGGGTCCATTGAGCAGGACGCTGATCTGGTGGCGTTCATCTTCCGCGAGGAAGTGTACAAGCCCGATCGCGAAGACCTGAAGGGTAAGGCAGAACTGCTGCTGGCCAAACAGCGCAACGGCCCCATTGGCCGAGTGAACCTTTTCTTTCTGAAGCACTGCACCAAGTTCGAGAACCCGGCGCGCGACATCGACATCGCCGACGCGGAATAGAGGCTTGCGGGCAGTTTCGGACTAACCACGGCGGCGCGGCTCCGTCTGATCTATTGTGAAGTGGTTCTCTTCTAACCCGGTGGTTCTCGTCTGGATGGCATTCCTGCTGGCAATGGTTGTGCTGCCGGGCACGCGCCACGAGATCTGCCCGGAGCGCTTTCGTCTTTTCATGGCGTATTATCGCGCCGCCAAAAACACGAACGCTCCCTTAACCTTCAGGGAGCGTCTCATGTACAGCTTTTCGCAGGCCGATGCCGCGGGCAAACCGCAATTGAAAGCTACTGCGCGGTCGTTCGCCTTCTGACCGGGTGATGCACGGGTGTCTCCTTGCCGGTCCAACCTTTGACGGAAGCCTTGTCCGCGTTGAACGTCACCGTAAACGGATTCGCCGTGTAGCTCTGCGGGATTCCCTGGAAGGTGATGAAGGTATCGCCTTCCGCCTTGCCGGGCAGCGGTGTATCCAGGGTGACGGTGCAATCGGGAGTCTTGCCGTCGGCGATGGCCAGCACCAGCGTCTTCGGCTTGATCTCCGGAGTAGCTGAGATCAGTTTGCCGGTGAAGGCCGGCGTCTGGGCGCCCTTCATATTGTCGGTGAAATACTTCTCGCCGTCGGCGCCGGTGAGTGCAGTGCGGATATTCAGCCACAAGCCAAGACTCGGATTGTTCTTAATGATATCGTTCTGTTTCTCGATATTCGCCTTCTCGATATCTTCGGTGCTGAGGATCTTGAAGTCGGGCGGCGGGAGTGCGGCGGTCTTCGCCGTGGCCTCCAATACATCCAGACCATCCTTGCTCCCGTGATAAGAGGCGTAGACCTTTTCGAGATACTGCTGCACGGACTGGCGGCCCTCCGGCGCCAATGCGCCGGGCCCGTCATACGCCGCCGCGCGCGCGAAATCGTACAGCGCCGCAGCTTGCTTGGCCGGATCCTTCTCGGCAAGAATCGCCGTTCCCAGCCAATAAGAAACCTGCCCGGCACCCGGATTCAACTGCAGGCTTTTCGTGAATTCGTCTTCCGCCTTGGCGTTGTCCTTGCGCTGCAGCGCCACCCAGCCGAGGGTTGTGTGCGCCAGGGCTTCGGTCTCGTTGCGCGCCTTGGTCCAATCGGCATCGCTCGCCGTAGCGGGCTTGTTCGCTGCGGCGAACTTGTCGTTCAGCGCGCCTATCAGGCCGTTGGCCGCCTTCTCGCTGTCATCCAAAGCGCCGGGACTGTTGTCCAGGGCCTGCAGCGTGAGGTATGTCATGTAGTACAGGCCGGTGAAATCCTTTGGGTCGAGAGCCACCAGATCCTTGGCCGAGGCTATGGCGTCCTTGGGACGATTGAGGGCCGCATAGGTGGTGAGGTACAGCGTGGCCCGCTCGCTCTTGAAGTCCGTCGTGGGGTATTTTTGCGTCCACTGCGTCAGAAGATCCAGTTTTTTCTGCGCATTCGCCTCTGTGGTGATGCTGGTATACAGATCGTATTCGGCGCGGTCCTTCCAGTTCTTGTCCTTGGTAGCCGCTTGCGCTTGCGGCGCCGGTGAGCCTGCGGCTTGCACCAGAGCGGGTGAGACGAAGCTCACAATTCCGCAAACCGCGACAGCTAGTCGTAATGTCGTCGTCTTCACCAAACTGTGCCTCCCGATCCTTATCTTGTTTTGCGGCCGACTCCTCGGACGTGGCGAGCCGATCCAGATCCCTCAACGGCTTAAATCAATGCAATGCGGAGTATAGCGAATCAGGAACGGGCTCGCAACCGCTTGCATGCCGGATCGTTCTCACAGCAGTCTATCAGAGGTTTGGATGTCCGGTGACGCGAACTTGTTCCCATCCGGTAACGATTTTCCAGGCCGTGGGGACGGGAACGCGGCTGCGCTGCGTCTCCGGGTCCAGTCCCGATCAGCCCAGGTAAAACAGGCTGAGTCGCGGGAGGCCGGTATCTTCGAGCAGACGGCGCTCCAGGTACTGTTTCTCCAGCATGGCCACCTGCGGCGCCGTCATTTTGCCGCGATATGGCTTGAGCTGCTGGTCAAGATCGCGGCGGGCACGGAAGATGGCCTCGTCGGTCTGGCGTGCGCGGGCGATGGCGATCATGCGGTCCTCCAGCGCGGTAAGGCGCTGTTCCAGTTGCTCCAGATCGCCGTACAAGGTCTCGGCTTCCGCGACCAGCCGCTCCAGGCCGGCGGCGATTTCCTCGAAGCCGGGCAATGCGCTGAGCGTGCGCAGGTTTCGGTCGAGGTATGATTTCATCGCCTCAATCGGGAATGGCGCCGTGGCGGTCTGGCGTTTCGAACGATTATCCGCGGTTCCGGCCATCTCCTCGGCCTCGCTCATGACGGCTTGCGCGCAAAATGCGAGGCTGTTGACCATCTGCGTGCGCGTCTTGCGGGATCGCCACTTCTCGAAAGCGGCATCGATTCCGCGGAGAATGGCCTCCAGCGGCACTCCGGCATTTTTCCAGCTCTCAATCAGCGCCCAATCGAGCGGCGAGAGCAGGAACAGGCCGGTGCCTCGAGCACGCGTGAAATGCTCCTCCACTTCGGTGAAGTAGTTGAAGTAGTTGGACGGCCAGTCCCGGTCCTCGTCTGCCGTTCCTTCGGGATGCGATTCGCCGTTCACGGGCGGCGGCTGCGATCCCATGCGATGCGCAGTCCCTCCAGTGTGAGGTCGTCATCCAGATGTTGGAGCAGCCGGGCGGATTCGAAAATGAGCTTTGCCTGGCCGCCGGTGGCCACGGTTTTCGTATTCGGTCCAAGCTCGCCGATCAGTTTCTCCAACAGCCCGTCGATCACGCTGATGTAGCCCCAGAACAGGCCGGATTGAATGCTGCCCACCGTATTGGTGCCGATGAGCTTCCCGGGGTCGCGAATATCGACCTTGGGCAGACGCGCGGTGCGGGCGAACAGGGCGCCGGTGGAAACGCCGATGCCAGGGAAGATGATTCCGCCAAGGTATTCGGCCTTTGCGGAGATAACGTCGAAGGTAATCGCGGTGCCCAGATCGACGGCTACGCACGGGCCGCCGTACTTCTGGAACGCGGCCAGGCTGTTCACGATGCGATCCGCGCCGACGTCGCCCGGGTTTTCATAGCAAATGGTAAGGCCGGTGTCGGTTTTGTCGTCGATGAACAGCGGCTGGCGGTGAAAATAACGTTCGGCCATTTCAGACAACGGCGTGCGAAGTGGCGGGACCACTGTAGAGATGGCGATGCCGTCGATGACTGCCGCGCTCAGCGAAGACATGCCTAGCAGGTTGAGGATGAGGATTCCCCACTCGTCGGCAGTCTGATCGTGAATGGTGCGCAATCGCCAGCGCGCGATCAGCTCGCGGCCATTGAACACGCCGATGGTGACGTTGGTGTTGCCTGCATCCAGAGCGAGCAGCATCAGGCTGGCCGGACTCCTCCGGCTATGATTGTATGCTCTTTGCCGCGATCGTCGCGGACTTTGAGGAAACCGTCCGCGGTGAGCCCGGCGGTAGTGCCGGTGAGCGTTTCACCCTCAGAGATTTCGACGACGACGCGGCGGCCGGCGACGTAGCTGGAAGATTCCGTGAAGACGCGCAGGATGGGCTCGCGGCCCTCGCGGGCGAGCACGCCGCACCATTCGTCAATAGCCGGCAGAAGGCGGATGAAAATCCGTTCGCGGGAATGCGTGTGGCCGGAGGAGAGGCGCAGAGAAGTGGCGATGGCGGCGATGTCGGCGGGCAGATCCGTCTGGCTCACGTTAACGCCGATACCGGCGACAACCGCGCCGCTCTCCATCTGCGTGAGGATGCCCGCACACTTGCGGTCGGCGATGAGCAGGTCGTTGGGCCAACGAAGATCGGTGACGATGCCGGTAGTGTCGATGATGGCCTCTCGGGCGGCAAGACCGAGTGCGAGGGTGACCAGCGGCAAATCATTCGCGTTGAGAGCGAGCCGCAGGATGAGAGAGAAGTACAATCCCGTGCCCGTCTCCGAATGCCAGAGCCGTCCGAAGCGACCCTGTCCGGCCGTTTGCTCATCCGCGCCTATCGCCGTTCCCGATGGCGCACCTGCGGCGGCGAGTTGTGCGGCGACGGTCATCGTTGTGGGCAGGGAATCGTGCCATTGAATATCGCGGCCGGGGAGAGCCGAGCGGACTGAGGCGAGATCAAAGGGCATCGAGAGCGGCGTGGGCCTTTGCCAGTTGCGCTTCGTAAGCGCCGCGCTTCTCGCGGAGTCCGTTGACGATGTGCTCGGGCTTGCGGCTCAGCGATGCCTCGTCGGCGAACTGCGCATCGATCCCGGCTATCAATTTACGAACCTGCGTGATCTCTTTTTCCAGTCGTGCGCGCGTGGCCGACTTGTCCGCTTCGGGGAGCTGCAGGGCCAGCTTGATGGAAGCCGCGGGGCGCAGCGTCAGCTTCACGTTGGCCAGCTTCTCAAGAATCGCCATCTCGCGCTCGGCCACTTCGAACGCGTCCGGCGGGCATTCCAGCGTGCCCTTGAGATGCAGCTTCTTGTCCAGCTTTTGATCGGCGCGCAGATTGCGCACTTCGGTAACGATGGTCTGGAACAGTTGCATGTCACGCTCGGGTTCCGGAGACGCAGCGAGTTCGGGATCGGCCTGCGGATACGCGGCCAGCGCGATGGACTCACCCGAGGGATCCAGCCGGTGCCACAGCTCCTCGGTAATGAAAGGAATCAGCGGGTGCAGGAACCGCAGGATGCAGCTAAAGCTGTATAAGAGATTACGCCAGTTCTCATCGAGGCCGGTGTCTTCGGCGAGGCGCAGCTTTTTCACCTCGAGATACCAGTCGCAGAATTCATCCCAGAACAAGTGCCAGAGTTCCTGGGCCACCTCGTTGTATCGATGCTGTTCGAAGAGGCCCGCGACGCTGGTGGCCGTCTGGTTGATGCGGCTGAACATCCAGCGGTCTTCCATGGTTTCGGGAGGAACGGGATCGGCTAAACATGGCTCAACACCACTGCGCTCCATGTTCATGAAGATCAGCCGGGCCGCGTTCCACAGCTTGTTGGCGAAATTGCGCGAGGTGGTGAGGCGGTCCTCTTTATAGACGATGTCGGTGGCCGCGCCGGTGCCCATCAGCAGGGACATGCGTACGGCGTCGGTGCCGTACTTCTCGTTGATATCCAGCGGGTCAATGGTGTTGCCGCGCGTCTTGGACATCTTCTTCTTGTCCTTGTCGCGCACCAGACCGTGCATGTGCACTTCGCGGAACGGGACCTCGCCGGTGAGCTCGATCCCCATCATCATCATGCGCGCCACCCAGAAGAAGAGGATGTCATAGGCGGTGATGAGGACCGAAGTCGGGTAATACGTTTTCAGATCCGCAGTCTCGTTGGGCCAGCCGAGGGTGGAGAACGGCCACAGGCCGGAGCTGAACCAAGTGTCGAGAACGTCGGTGTCCTGCGTAAGTTCGTGCGAGCCGCAGTTCGCGCAGGCTGTGGGCGCGCTGCGGGCAACCGTGATTTCGTGGCACACGCCGCAGTGCCACGCGGGAATACGATGGCCCCACCAGAGCTGGCGCGAAATGCACCAATCGCGGATGTTGCGCATCCAGTTAAAGAACGTCGCGTTCCAGTTTTCGGGGACGAAGCGGATGCAGCCGTCTTCCACCGCCGCGATCACTTTCTCCGCCAGCGGCTTCGTACGCACGAACCACTGCGTGGAGACGAGCGGCTCGATCACGGTTTTGCAGCGGTCGCACTTGCTGATCGCGAGCGTGTGCGGTGCCACCTTTTCTAACAAGCCGAGTTTTTCCAGATCTTCAACTATGCGCTTGCGTGCCTCGAAGCGGTCGAGCCCGGCGTAGGGGCCGGCCTCGGCGGTCATGTGCCCGTTCTCGTCGATGACTTTGACGTGCGGCAGGTTGTGGCGCTTGCCTGCTTCGAGGTCGTTGGGATCGTGCGCGGGCGTGACCTTGACCACGCCCGAGCCGAACTCGGGGTCGGCCAGATCGTCGAGAATAATCGGGATCTCGCGACTCATCAGCGGCAGAGTGACGGTGCGGCCGTGCACATCGGTGTAGCGCGGATCGCGCGCGTTAATGGCGACGGCGGTGTCGCCCAGCATGGTTTCGGGGCGCGTGGTGGCGACTGTTAGAAATCGGTCCGTTCCATTCACCGGATAGCGAATGTGCCAGAGGCTGCCCTCGGTGTCCTCATGGATGGTTTCGAGATCGCTCAGCGCGGTATGGCAGCGCGGGCACCAGTTCACCATGTAGGCGCCGCGATAAATCAGGCCGCGTTCGTAGAGGCGCACGAAGGCTTCCGTGACGGCCGGGGAGAGTTCGGGAGAAAGCGTGAAGCGCTCGCGAGACCAATCGACGCTGTCGCCGATGGCCTTCATCTGATCGATGATGCGTCCGCCGTATTGGCGCTTCCATTCCCAAACGCGCTGTTCGAAGGCCTCGCGGCCGAGCTGCTGGCGAGTGATGCCGTCTTTGGCGAGCTCGCGCTCCACCACCATTTGCGTGGCGATGCCGGCGTGGTCGGTGCCGGGCAGCCAGAGCGTGTTGTCGCCGCGCATGCGATGCCAGCGGGTGGCGGCGTCCATGATGGTGTGGTCCATCATGTGGCCCATGTGCAGCGAGCCGGTGACGTTGGGCGGCGG